>JBFGAO010000067.1:0-6559 GCA_041568095.1 Steroidobacteraceae bacterium
CGCGCTGGCGCGGACCTCCTGGCCGATCTGTCCCGCGATGTCGAGCCCCTTGTTGCCACCGTGACTGGCGGAAAAGCCTCGCACTGTGGCGCCAGCCGTCGGCCAAGTCCAGCCACCCGGAAGGGCTGGCAAGGCGCTCGCCGGGGCAAGGCTTGAGCCCGGCAGGCGCAGACGTTGCCCCGGGTAGATGGTGTAGGGCGCGCCGATGCCGTTCCACACCGCCACCTGGCGATGGTCGAGCCCGTATTGCCAGGCGATGGAGTAGAGGGTGTCGCCGCGCCGCACGGTGTAGTGGGCCGGCGGTGGCGGCGCGCCGACGGTGCGGTCGGCGGTGGGCGCCGGTGGATGCGGCCCACAGGCGGCCAGCAGCGCGGCCAGGAACAGGAGCAGCGTGACGGTGCGTTGCCAGCGCTTCATCAGCCCGCGAACAGGAAGTAGGTCACACCGAGGAACACCACCAGCCAGCCGAGGCGGTCGATGTAGGTGCGCAGCGCCTTCTCCATCGGTGCCCCACCCCAGCGCATCAGGCCCGCGACCAGGAAGAATCGCGCGCCGCGCCCGACCAGCGAGGCGATCGCGAACGGCAGCAAGGGCATGGCGCTGGCACCCGCGGCGATGGTGAACAGCTTGTACGGGATCGGCGAGAAGCCGGCGACGAACACCGCCCAGACGCCCCACTCGGCGAACCAGTCGATCGCCTGGACGTAGCGCGGCTCGTAGCCGGCCTCGACGATCAGCGGCAGCACCGCGTCGATCGCCAGCACGCCGATCAGGTAGCCGAACAGGCCGCCGAGGACCGAGGTGACCGTGGTCAGGCCGGCGTACCACCATGCGCGATCGGTGCGCGCCAGGCTCATCGGCGCGAGCATGACGTCGGGAGGGATCGGGAAGAACGACGACTCGGCGAAGCTCAGGCCACCGAGGTACCACGGTGCGTGGCGATGATTGGCCCACACCATCGCCTTGTCGTAGAGCGCCGAGAAGATGCGCATCTCAGTCGCGCCCCGGCACCAGCGGCACGAAGCTGACCCAGGCGAGGTGCGACTCCTCGAACTGGTGGCCGCGGCGCGTGATCAGGCGCAGCTCCTGGGCACCGCGGTCCCCCACCGGGATCACCATGCGGCCGCCGTCGGCAAGCTGCTCCAGCAGCGCCTCCGGCACCTCCAGCGGCGCGGCGGTGACGACGATGGCGTCGTAGGGTGCGAACCCGGGCCAGCCCCAGCTGCCGTCGCTGAGCTGGGTCTTGATGTTGTAGATGCGCAGCTCGCGGATCAGGCGGCGGGTGCGCTGCAGGAGCTGGGCGTTGCGCTCGACGCTGTACACCTGCGGTACCAGGCGCGACAGGACCACCGCCTGGTAGCCGGAGCCGGTGCCGACCTCGAGCACGCTCTGCGGCGTCCCGCCGACCAGCACCGCCTCGGTCATCAACGCGACGATGTAGGGCTGCGAGATGGTCTGGCCGAAGCCGATCGGCAGCGCGGTGTCCTCGTAGGCGCGGCTGGCCAGCGCCTCGTCGACGAACAGGTGGCGCGGCACCTCGCGGATCGCCTCGAGCACCGTCGGGTTGCCGATCCCCTCCTCGCGCAGCCGAGTCACCAGCCGGTCGCGGGTGCGCAGCGAGGTCATGCCGATGCCGTTGCGGCGGATCTCGTCGGCGGGCGGGCTCAAGCCGCAGGCCCCTGCAGCCAGTCGCGGAGTTCACCGAGCGCCGCATGCCGGGTCAGGTCGACCTGCAGCGGCGTCACCGACACGCGCCCGCTCGCGACCGCATGGAAGTCCGTGCCCGGCCCCGCGTCCTCGCCGGGCCCGGCCGCGCCGACCCAGTAGATCTCGCGGCCGCGCGGGTCGCGACCGCGCACGGCGGCCTCGGCGCGGTGGCGGTTTCCGAGCCGCGTGACCTCGATGCCGCGCAGCTGCTCGTAGGGCAGGTCCGGCACGTTGACGTTCAGGATCATGGAGCGGTGCAGCGGCTTCTCGACCAGGCGCAGCACCAGCTCGCGCGCGACGCGCGCCGCGGTCGCGAAATGCGGCTCGGCGCCGTTGTCCGGCACCAGCGACACCGCGATCGTCGGCAGGCCCAGCGTGCGGCCCTCGATCGCGGCCGCGACAGTGCCCGAATACAGCACGTCGTCGCCGAGGTTGGCGCCGTCGTTGACGCCGGACACGACCATGTCGAACTCGTGGTCGAAAAGCCCGGTGATCGCGAGGTGCACGCAATCAGTGGGCGTGCCGTTGATGACGTACCAGGTGTCCGGCTCCGCCTGCTGCACGCGCAGCGGCACGTCCAGCGTCAGCGAGTGGCTGGCGCCGCTGCGGTTGCGGTCGGGCGCGACGACCGTCAGCGGCGCGACGCCGGCCAGCGCCTCCTTGAGGCTGCGCAGGCCCTCCGCGCGGTAGCCGTCGTCGTTCGAAAGCAGGATTTTCACGCTCATTCCGTGCGGCGCGCCGTCGGCGCCGGCCGGGCCGAACTATACTTCAATGCGCGGCGCGACTGGCACGCCCTCGCCGCCAGGTACGATGGCCGAAGACGACGACAGCAAGCTGTTCCGCGAAGCCGTGCGCGGCGCCAGGCCGCTGCGGCAGCGCAAGGCCGAGCGGCGCCGTCCGCGGCTGCGGCCGCAGGCCGCGCTGCGCCGCGCCGACGAGCGCCGCGTGCTCGAGGAGTCGCTGACCCTCGACGCGGCCGAGCTCGGCGTCGAGACCGGCGAGGACCTCGTCTACCGGCGCGCAGACGTGCCGGCCGCGACGCTCGCGCGCCTGCAGCGCGGCCACTACGCGCGTGCCGCGGAACTCGACCTGCACGGCATGACCCGCGACGAGGCGCGTGCGGTGCTGCGTGCCTTCCTGGCCGACTGCCTGGCCGAGGGCCATGCCTGCGTGGGCATCGTGCACGGCAAGGGCCGGCGCTCCGGGGCGCGCGGGCCAGTGCTGAAGGCGGCGGTCGGCCGCTGGCTGGTCCGGACCGCCGCGGTGCGCGCCTTCTGCTCGGCGCGCCGCGTCGACGGCGGCACCGGCGCGATCTACGTGCTGCTGGAACGCTGAGCACTCAGTCGCCGCCGGCGTCGGGCAGTTCCCCACCCAGCAGCTCGCGCAGCAGCGCCGTCGCGTAGGCGCCGCGCGGCAGCCCGAAGGAGACCTCGAGGCGGTCCCCGTCCAGGTTCCAGTCCAGCCCCGAGGGCCGGACCCGCAGCGCGCGGCGGGCGCCCTCGAGCCCCGCCGCGGCCAGCGCCTGCGGCAGGGCACCGAGCCCGGCGAGCGCCTCTGCTTCCACCGCGGCCGCCTCGCCCCCCGGCGCCTTGCCAGCGTCGCCGCACAGCGGCCCGGTCGGGTGCAGGTCGCCGGCCGCGCAGCGAGCGGCGAGCCCGTCGTCGATGGCCTCGGCCTGGAACAGCGACTGCGAGCCATCGAGGTTGACCACTTCGCCGGGCAGCAGCCGGTCCCAGCTGTCCTGCAGGACCCGTGCGCCCAGCACGGCGTTGAAGGCCAGCGCGCGCGCCGCCGACAGCAGGAAGCCCCGCGCGTCGCGCCGGGCCGGCAAGGGCCCTCCCGCCAGCCAGTCCGCGACTGCGTCGAGGTTGGCACCGTCGCGCCCGAAGCGCTGCGGGCCGAAGTAGTTCGGCGCGCCGCGCTCGGCGAGCCTCGGCAGTCTCTCCCCGAGCGCCGCGACATCGCCGGCGAGCCCGCGCACGACAATGCGAAAGCGGTTGCCGGCCAGCGCGCCACGCCGCAATTTTCTCGAGTGCGGCGCCGCCGACAGCACGCGCCAGCCGTCGCCTTGCTGCCCGTCGATCGGCGCCGGGCTGCGCGGCAGTGGCACCGTGAACCACTGCCGCGCGACGGCCTGGCGGTCCTTCAGGCCCGCATAGCCGACGTCCCGCTCCCGGCATCCGGCCAGGCGCGCCAGGCCGCGGGCCACGAACTGCGTGTTGGCCGCGCGCTTCTCGACCAGCAGCAGCAACTGGCCGCGCCCGCCGTCGGCGGCAAAGCCGAGCTGCTCCTCGACGACGAAGTCTTCCGGCGAGTCCTTCAGCCGGCCGGTGGCCGGTGGCGCGCCCAGCGCGCGCGGCGGGTCCAGCGCGAGGCGACGCCAGCCGGCGCCTTCAGGCACCCCCGGCCTCGCGCAGCAGCACGATGGCCTGCGCCGCGATGCCCTCGCCGCGGCCCAGCGAGCCGAGCCGCTCGGTCGTCGTCGCCTTGACGTTGACCTGCGCGGCGGCGACGCCGAGGTCGGCGGCGATGTTCGCGCGCATCGCCTCGCGGTGCGGCGCGATCCGCGGCGCCTGTGCGATCACGGTCAGGTCGCAGTTCGACACCGCGAAGCCGTGCGCGGCGACGAGGCGCAGCACCTCGCGCAGCAGCTCACGGCTGTCGGCGCCGGCCCAGCGCGGGTCGCTGTCCGGGAAGTGCTCGCCGATGTCGCCCGCGCCGATCGCGCCCAGCAGCGCGTCGGCCAGCGCGTGCAGCAGCACGTCGCCGTCCGAGTGCGCAACCAGGCCGCGGTCGTGGGCGATCCGGACCCCGCCGATCGTGACGTGGTCGCCGTCGCCGAAGCGGTGGACGTCATAGCCGCTGCCTATCCTCATCGCTGCTTCTCCAGGCTGGCCAGCGCCGCCGCCGCGAAGGCGAGGTCGGCCGGCCGCGTGATCTTGACGTTGAGCGGCGAACCCTCGACCAGGCGCGGCCGCAGGCCCAGCGCCTCGACCGCCGCCGCCTCGTCGGTCGGCGCCGCGCCGCGCTTGCGCGCACGCTCCAGCGCGCGGACCAGCAGGCCCAGCCGGAACATCTGCGGCGTCTGGGCCCGGTGCACGCCCTCGCGCGGCAGGCTGCCCAGGCTGCGCCCGCCGCGCCCGGCGCGCTTCAGTGTCTCGCTGACCGGCAGCGCCAGCAGGCCGCCGACCCGCTCGTGGCGGCAGGCCGCGCGCAGCGCGCGCAGGTCGCCGGCCGGCAGGCAGGGCCTTGCCGCATCGTGCACGAGCACCCAGTCGCGCGGCGCTGCGCCCGCCCCGATGAGCGCGCGCAGGCCACTAAGCACCGAGTCTGCGCGCTGCGCGCCACCGTCAGTGCGCAGCACGCGCCGGCGCAGCGCCGCGGGCAGGCGGCCCCAGCGCCGGTCGCCGGCCCGCGTGACGACAACGCCGCCGGCCAGGCCCGGGGTCGCGAGCAGCGCACCCAGCGCATGCTCGAGCACGCAGCGCCCGGCCAGGCGCACATAGGGTTTCGGGGTCCGGCCGCCATAGCGCGCCGAGGCGCCTGCGGCCGGGATCAGGAACCAGGTCCGGTCCGGCAAGGCCGGTTCAGGGCGACGCGGAGACGCTGGTGACGACCGGCGGCTCGCGCACGGCGTCGGGCGCCAGGTGCGGGGCCTCGACGACCTGGAAGAAGGTCTCGCTGGCGGTGACCATGCCGAGGTCGTGGCGGGCGCGCTCCTCGAGCGCGGTCAGGCCCTGCTTCAGGTCCGCGACCTCCGCCTTGAGCTGGCGGTTGCGCTCGCTGAGGCCGGCGTTCTCCTCGCGCTGCACCGCGACGGCGCCGGACAGCGTCCAGACCTCGCGCATTCCCTCGGGGGACGCCCACAGCCGGTACTGCAGCAGCACCAGCAGGACCAGCAGCGCGGCGGCCAGCAGTTTCATCGCGGGCGGAGATTAGCACGATCCGGCACGGCAGGGACTCCCCGCTCAGCCGAGCTTGACGGGGAAGGCGTCGCGGCCGGCGTAGCGGGCGCGGCCGCCCAGCTGCTCCTCGATCCGCAGCAGCTGGTTGTACTTGGCGACCCGGTCCGAGCGCGACAGCGAGCCCGTCTTGATCTGCGTCGCGGTGGTGCCGACCGCGAGGTCGGCGATCGTCGCGTCCTCGGTCTCGCCCGAGCGGTGCGACACGACGGACGCGTAGCCGGCGCGCGCCGCCATGTCGATCGCGGCCAGCGTCTCGGTCAGCGTTCCGATCTGGTTCGGCTTGATCAGGATCGCGTTCGCGACATGCTCGGCAATGCCGCGCGACAGCAATTCCGTGTTCGTGACGAACAGGTCGTCGCCGACCAGCTGCAGGCGCTCGCCGAGGCTGCGCGTCAGCAGCCCCCAGCCCTCCCAGTCGGACTCGGCCATGCCGTCCTCGATGGTCACGATCGGGTACTGGGCGGCGAGGCCGGCCAGGTAGTCCGCGAACTGCGCGGACGTGAAGCGCCGGCCCTCGGACTCGAGCCGGTACTCGCCGTCACGGAAGAACTCGCTGCTGGCGACGTCGAGTCCCAGGCAGACCTCGGCGCCGGCGCGGTAGCCAGCGGCGTCGATCGCCTCGAGGATCACGCCCAGCGCCGCCTCGTTGGCCGGCAGGTCCGGCGCGAAGCCGCCCTCGTCGCCGACCGCGGTGGCCAGGCCGCGCTCCTTCAGGATCTGCTTCAGGCGCTGGAATACCTCGGCGCCGCAGCGCAGCGCCTCGGCGAAGTTGGGCAGCCCGACCGGCAGGATCATGAACTCCTGGATGTCGACGTTGTTGTCCGCGTGCGCGCCCCCGTTGAGGATGTTGAACATCGGCGTCGGCAGCACGTTCGCCGCGGCCCCGC
>JBFGAO010000068.1:0-6516 GCA_041568095.1 Steroidobacteraceae bacterium
GCGCAGCTTGCGCAGCCAGATGCGCGCCCAGGCGAACTCGGCGCCGAGGATGCCGAGGCCGATCGGGATCACGAGGACCGCCGGCCCCGGCAGTACGACCATCGCGATGCCGACCAGCAGGATCGTGCCGCCGATCACCGCGACGATGATGCGCCGCGCGATCTTGTAGGTGATGCTTTCGCGCAGCCAGCGGCGCAGGCTAGGCATGCGCCACCCCCGGCACGCGGCGCAGCGAGCGGTCGTGCACGCCGGACAGCAGCGCCAGCGACACGATCGCACCGCAGGTCGCGAGGAACATGTCCCATTGCGTGTCCCAGACGTCGCCCTGCGTCGCGAGGAAGTCCTCCGCGGCGATGCCGGCCGCGACCGCGACCCACCACTCCACGAATTCGTAGCAGGCGCTGATCGCGAGGCAGGTCGCGACCGTCAGCACCGGCAGCCAGGGGCCAGTCTTCAGCGGCGAGCTGCGCTTCAGGATCTCGCGCACGGCGATCGCCGGGATGAAGCCCTGGGCGAAATGCCCGAACCGGTCATAGTGGTTGCGAGACAATTCGAGCCAGTCCTGCAGCCAGAAGCCGGCTGGCACACGCGCGTAGCTGTAGTGCGCGCCGAGCAGCAGCACCAGCGAGTGCGCCGCGATGAGCCAGTACAGCAATGAGGACAGCGGGTAGCGCCGCGCCGTCGCATACAGCAGCGGGAATACGACCAGCACCGGCAAGGCCTCGAGCCACCAGACCAGCCGGTTGAACGGCGCGACCGAAGACAGCATCAGCGCCGGCGCGACGATGAGCGTCGCGCCGAGCAGCGCCTTCGGCATGCCATCACTCGCCAATCGCCGTTCCCTCCAGGAATCCCTGCAGCAGTCTCGCCACCTCGGCAGGCCGCTCATGATGGAGCATGTGCCCGGCACCGGCCACCCGCGCGACCTCGAGGCGGCCGATGCCCGTGCGCAGCCGCTCCAGCACCTCGTCAAGGCCGAGCCGCGCAGGCAGCTCCGACAACTCGCCGATTACGAGCAGCACAGGCGCCGCGATGCGCCGCCACAGCGCCGTCGTCTCGTCCTGGCGGTACAGGTAGGGATTGACCAGCTTGTGTGCCGGGTCCGCGCGCAGCCGCACGCCGCCGCCCGGCTGCGGCGCGGCCCAGCTCGCCGCGATGAAGGCCGCGCGTGCCTCATCGAGCCGCGGGTTGCGCTGCCGCAGCCGCGCCGCGAGGTCGTCGTGGCCGGCATAGTCGCTGAACTCCGGCGGCTGCCGCAGCTGGTCCAGCCATTGCGCGTAGCGCTCGGGCGCCTGCGCCGGTTCGGTCGGGCGCAGCCCGAAGCCCTCCAGGTCCACGACCGCCCGCACGCGTCCCGGCCGGATGCCGGCATAGGCCAGCGCGACATTGCCGCCCATGCTGTGCCCGACCAGGCGCGCCGGCGCGCCCGGGCACAGCACATCGAGCAACTGGTCCAGGTCGGCAAAGTAGTCAGGGAACCAGTAGCCGCCGGCGTCCCAGCCGCTGCGGCCGAAGCCGCGCCAGTCGAAGGATGCGACCGGCAGCCCGTCGGGCAGCTCGTCGACGACGAACTGGAAGGTGTCGGCGGTGTCGGCCCAGCCGTGCAGCATCACGACGGCGTCGTCGGACGGCGGGCCCCAGCGCAGCACGTGGTGCTCGATGCCGCGCGCGATCACCGTCTCGTGGCGCGGCAGACGGCGGGGCTCGTAGCGCATGCGCTCAGTCTGACGCGAGCCGCTGCACCAGCAGCTTGTCGACACGGCGGCCGTCCATGTCGACGATCTCGAAGCGCAGCCCGCGCCAGCGGAACGACTCGGCAGTCGACGGCAGGTGGCCCAGTTGCGCGAGCACGAAGCCGGCCAGCGTCGTGTAGTCGTCGCCGGTGCGCATGTCGCTGCGTCCCAGCAGCCGCTCGACGTCGTCGATCGGCATCCGGCCGTCGATCAGCCAGGACTGGTCGTCGCGCTCGACCGCTTCCGGCACCTCCTGGCTGCCTGCATCCGGCAGCTCGCCGGCGATCGCGGTCAGGATGTCGGTCGGCGTCACGAGGCCCTCGATCGACCCGTGCTCGTCGACGACGACGGCGAGGTGGATCTGGGACTCGCGGAACAGGTCCAGCAGCCGGAGGATCCGCGTCGACTCGTGCACGACGAGCGGCGTGCGCGCACGCGCCGCGAGCTCGCCATTCGCCGGGTCGCGCAGCCAGTCCATCAGCTCGCTCATGTGCACGATGCCGAGCAGCTCATCGATCTCGCCGCGGCACAGCGGGTAGCGCGAGCGGCGGCTCGCCTGGATCGTCGCCCAGGCCACGTCGCGCCCCTCCTCGGCGTCGAGCCAGACCACCTCGCCGCGCGGCACCATGATGCTGCGCACGGTGCGGTCGGCGAGGCGCAGCACGCCCTCGATCATCTGGTGCTCCTCGGTCAGGAACACGCCGGCGCGCGTGCCCTCGGCGATCATCGCGCGGACCTCTTCCTCGGTGACGGCCGCGCTGCCGGGCTTGCGCAGGCCCAGCAGCCGCACGACGAGCTCGGTGGATCGCTGCAGCAGCCAGACCAGCGGCGCACTCGCCTTCGCGATCACCTGCATCGGGCGCGCGAGCGTCGCGGCGATCAGTTCGGGATTCGACAGCGCCCAGCGCTTCGGCACCAGCTCGCCGACGACCAGCGACAGGTAGGTCACGCCGATCACGACGATCGCGTAGGCCGCGGGCTCGGTGTGATCGGCCAGCAATGCCGGCAGGCCCAGGCCGGCCAGCCATTCGGCCAGCGGCCCGGCGAACAGCGCGCCGCTGTAGACGCCGGCGAGCACGCCGATCAGTGTGATGCCGATCTGCACGGTCGACAGGAAGCGTGTCGGCTCCTCGAGCAGCCGCAGCGCGGCGCGTGCGCCGCGGTTGCCCGACTGCGCGAGCTGGCGCAGCCGCGACTGGCGTGACGAGAACACGGCCAGCTCGGCCATCGCGAAAAGGCCGTTGACCAGGATCAGCGCCAGCAGGATCAGGAAGTGGGCGAGCATCGGTTGCCGGGGCCTGTGGCGCCGGCCGACGGATTCTAGCAGTTATCCGCGCTGGTCCCCGGCGCGCGCCGCTTAAAGGCTGCCGCCGTCCTTGCGGTACAGCGCAATGACGCTCGGGCGCGGCGCGTGGCCGGGCCCGTCGGGCCAGGCGCTCAGCGGACTCGACAGCAGGCCCCCCTCGCCCGGGTGCTGCACGGACAGCAGCAGCGCCCGGTCCCCGGGCAGGAAGGCGCAGCCGCAGACCTCCGCGCCCGGCGGCGCGGACATCACCTGGCGCGCAACGCCGCGCGACGAGCCGTGCGTCGGCATCACGAAGCAGCCGTTGGGCCCGCCACCCGGCTGCTCGCCGTCGGTGACGATCCACAGGTTCCCCGAGCGGTCCAGCGCGAGGTTGTCCGGGCTGCCGAACGCGGATCCCGCGACCGCCTCGCCGCCCTGCGCAAGGATGCGCCAGCGGAACCGCGTCGCCGCGCAGTCGCCGTCCTGCTCGTCGATCTCGATCAGGTGGCCCCAGGGGTTGGGGCCGCGCGGGTTGGCCGCGTTCGGCCCGAGGTCGAGTTCGCGGCCGTTGTAGACGCCCCGCGATGCCGTGCCGCGCCGCCACGGGTTCTTGGTCAGCGACAGCCAGGCGCGGCCCGCGCCCGCATCGACCGCGATGTCCTCCGGCCGGTCCATCGGCGTCGCGCCGACCAGGTCGGCGGCGGCGCGTGTCTTCAGCACGACGTCGCCCTGGTCGTGAAAGCCCCGCGCCGGCACCAGCGGGCCGCGGCCCTGCACGAGCGGCAGCCAGCGGCCGCTGCCGTCGGCGTCGAAGCGCGCGACATGCAGCACGCCGTCGTCGAGCAGCCGCTCGCGCGCACCGGCGTCGCCGATCCTGCCGCGCGACACGTACTTGTAGACGTACTCGAAGCGGTGGTCGTCGCCCATGTAGACAGCGAGGCGGCCGTCACGGGCCGTCGCGCAGGTGGCACCCTCGTGCTGGAAGCGGCCGAGCGCCGTGCGCTTCTTCGGCAGCGACGCCGGGTCGCCGGGATCGACCTCGACGATCCAGCCGAAGCGCAGCAGCTCGGCCGGGTCGCTCGCCAGGTCGAAGCGCGCATCCGCATGCTCCCAGCCGTACAGGCTGTGCTGCCAGCCGGCAAAGCGCCTGTAGGCCTCGCGCAGCGCCGGCGCCGCGCTGTCGACCGCGGCGGCATTGCCGAAGTACTCGTTGACGTTCTCCTCCGCGGACAGGAACGTGCCCCAGGGCGTCTGGCCGGCGGCGCAGTTGCCGAAGGTGCCGGTCACGCGCGTGCCGCTGCCGTCCGTTGCGCTGCGCAGCAGGCCGTGGCCGCGCGCCGGCCCGGTCAGTTCCATCGGCGTCGCCGCGGTGATCCGTCGCGCCCAGCGGCTGCCCGGCCGGTGGCGCCAGCGGCCACGAGCATCGCGCTCCAGCAACGCAACGCTGACCCCCAGCATCGCCTGCGCAAGCGGCACGACCTGCGGGTGGCGGCCGATGAAGCGCGCCAGCGCCGCGGAATCGACCAGGCCCTTGCCGCGGTCGATCTCCGGCAGCATCAGCTCGTAGCTCGGGTACTCGTTGTTGACGCAGACGAGGCCGCTCGCCGCTTCGCCGGGCAGCGGGAAGAATTGCAGGTCGTCGCAGTTGTAGCCGAACTGGCGTGCCGCCGCCGCCGGCTCCAGCGCCAGCAGGCCGCCGCGTGCCACGGCGCGCGCATCGAGAGGCTCGACGCCGTCGAACAGCGGATCGCCCCAGCGCAGCAGCAGGTCCCAGTCATAGCCGTCGGCGACCCGGACCGCGTCGGCGTGATCGGCCTCCGCCAGCAGCGCCGGCCAGGCGCGCGCACCGGCCACGGTCGCCGCGAGCCCGACGCCGCCGCGCAGCAGCCCGCGCCGGCTCAGCAAGCGCCTGTCGCCGCGTCGATGCCGTGCCTCCGGCTGCCCATTGCGCTCCGTCGCCTGCCGGTACCCATGCACGCCAACCTTAACAGCTGCGGAGGCCGTAAGATGTCGGCCGAGGCTCGAAATCCTTGCAGACACGCAGCGCGGCCCGCCGATTCATCTTCGGCTCGGCGTTCATCGGCTCGATCGGCACCTTCGGCATGCACGTGCTGCTGCCGGCGCTGCCCGCGATCGCGAGCGCGATGCAGGTCGGGCCCGGCACCGCACAGCTGCTGATCAGCCTGTCGCTGCTCGCGATCGCCTTCGGCAACCTGTTCGTCGCGCCGCTGTCCGACCGATTCGGCCGGCGGCCGACCGTGCTGGCCGGCCTCGCGCTGTTCCTGGCCGGCAGCGTCGGCGGGCTGCTCGCGCCGGACATCGGCACGCTGGTTGCCGCGCGCGTGCTGCAGGCCTTCGGCGGCGGCGCCGCGATGGCGATCATCCGCGTCACGGTCACAGAGCAGTTCGGGCCGGCCCATGCGGTCGGCGCGCTGGCGACGATGGCGACCGCGATTCTCGTCGTGCCGATGATCGCGCCGACGCTGGGCGGCTTCGCGGTCGACTGGCTGGGCTGGCGAGCGGCCTTCGGCCTCGCGGCGCTGGCCGCCGTCGTGATCCTCACGTTCGCGCTGCGCAGGCTGCAGGAGACCCGGCCTGCCGGGCTGCCGGCCGGGCCCGCGCCACGGACGCTGTCCAGCTACGCGCAGCTGCTGCGCTCCGCCGACTTCATGCTCTACGTCGCCTTCGGCGCCAGCATGATGGGCGCCGTCTACACCTTCGTCGCTGGCGCCCCGTACGCGGCGATCGGCGTGCTCGGAGTGTCGCCGTCGGCATTCGGGCTGCTGCTGTTCCTGCCGGCGGTCGCGTCCTTCGCCGGCTTCTGGGTCACGGCGCGCTACGCGAGCCGGCTGCGCGGCCTGGAGCTGATGCAGCGCGGGGCGCTGCTCGCCTGCACCGGGTCGGCGCTGATCACGGGCGCCGCGCTCGCGGGCCTGCTGCACCCGCTGGCGCTGTTCCTGCCCGGCATGCTGATCGGCTTCGGCAACGCGCTGTCGGCGCCGTACACGATCACCGGTGCGATCACGCAGAAGCCCGGCATCGCGGGCGCGGCTTCGGGCCTGCTCGGATTCCTGCAGCTGATCGTCGCGGCGGCCGCCACGCAGCTGGTCGCCGAGCTGTCGGGAAGCACGCCGCTGCCGCTGGGCGCGGTGTTGCTGGGACTCGGCCTCGTGTCTCTGATCGCGCTGCGCGCGATCGCGCGGCGCAGGGCTCAGGCCGGGCGGTAGCCGCCGCCGGCCGGCTCGCTGCCGACCCGGTAACGGAAGCGCACCGTCCCGAAGGCGACCAGGTCGCCGTCGTCGAGCTGCGCGTGCCGGACCTGCACGCCGTTGACGAATACGCCGTTGCGCGAGTTCGCGTCGATGACCGTCGCATGTTGCTCGCCGACCTTCAGGATCGCGTGCACGCGGCTTACCTTCGAGTCGAGGATGCGCAGGTCGTTCTCGGAGGTCCTGCCGACGCTGATCCGCGCACGGTTCAGCTCGAAGACCTGGCCGA
>JBFGAO010000069.1:0-6474 GCA_041568095.1 Steroidobacteraceae bacterium
GACGTCGACGTCGAGCAGCGTGCCCTGAGCGCCCTCCAGCAGCACGCTGCCGCCGGCCTGTCCGATCCGCTTCAGCTCCAGGCTGACGTCGGCGACCAGCGGCCGGATCCGCGCGGCCTGCGCGAGGCATTCCTCCAGCGTCTGCTGGAACGGCGAGGGCTCCTCGCAGTAGTACTTCTGCAGCAGGAAGTTGTGGTAGTCGAGCACCTCGCCGAGCTTGGCCGGGAAGCGCTCGCGCTGGAACAGGTCGCTGACCCGGACCGCGCGGCGCGCGACCTTGTCCTCGTAGGCGGGGCCGATGCCGCGCCCGGTCGTGCCGATGCGCTTCTCGCCGCGCGCGCGCTCGCGCGCCTGGTCGAGCCGGATATGCGACGGCAGGATCAGCGGGCAGTGCGGACTGATGCGCAGGCGTTCCGTGACCGGCACGCCGCGGCCCATCAGCATGTCGGCCTCCGACAGCAGCGCCGGCATCGACAGCACGACGCCGTTGCCGATCAGGCACAGCACGCGCTCGCGCAGGATGCCCGACGGGATCAGCGACAGCACCGTCTTCTCGCCGCCGATCACGAGCGTGTGCCCGGCATTGTGGCCGCCCTGGAAGCGCGCGACGGCGGCCGCGCGCTCGGTCAGCAGGTCGACGATCTTGCCCTTGCCCTCGTCACCCCACTGCGCGCCGACGACGACGACGTTCCTGGCCACGCAATGCTCCCGTCAGGACCTGACCAGCCACAGCAGCAGCAGGCCGGCCAGCATGCTGGCCAGGCCGACACCGCGCAGCTGGCCATCGCTGACCGCGGACAGCGCATTCATCGCGCGCCGGAAGCGCTGCGGGCTCAGAAATGGCAGCAGGCCCTCGATGACCAGCAGCAGCGCCACGGCCGCCGCGAGGTCCGGCCACTGGATGTCCATCGCCGGATCAGCGACCCGGCTGCTTCAGGTACTTGAAGAACTCCCCGTCCGGCGACAGCACCAGCACGTCGTCCGGCTGGCCCAGCGAGCGCCGGTAGGCCTCGAGACTGCGGTAGAACCCGTAGAACTCCAGGTGGCGGTTGAAGGCCCGCGCGTAGATGTCGGCGGCCAGCGCATCGCCCTCGCCGCGGATCTTCTCCGAGTCGCGGTTCGCGATCGCGACCAGTTCGGTGCGCTGGCGCTCGGCCTCGGCGCGGATCCGCTGCGCCTGCTCGTCGCCCTCGGCGCGCAGCTGCGAGGCCTGCCGCGCGAAGTCCTGGCGCATCCGGTTGAACACCGAGTCCGAGACCTCGTCCGGCAGGTCGATGCGCTTGACGCGCACGTCGACCAGCGTCAGCCCGAGCTGCTCGACCTTCTCGCCGGCGACCTCGAGGATGTCGTTGAGGAACTCGGCACGCTCGGCCGCGACGACCTGCTGCAGCGTGCGCTTCGCGATCAGGCCCTTCAGGCCGTCCTTGACGTTCTCGGCGAGGCGGCCCGCACCGACGTCCTCGTCGCCGCCGGTCGCCTGGTAATAGCGCCCGACGTCGGAGATCCGCCACTTGATGAAGAAGTCGACGTTGAGGATCTTGCTCTCGCTCGTCAGGAACTGCTCGGCCGGATGGTTGCGAGTCAGCACGCGGCGGTCGAACTTCCGGACATCGTTGATCACCGGGATCATGAAGTGCAGTCCCGGCTCGTAGTCCGCCTTGACGATCTCGCCGAAGCGGAACTTGATCGCGGTCTCGGTCTCGTCGACCTGGAAGATCGTGTTCGTCAGCAGCCAGGCCGCCGCGAACAGCCCGATCACGACCGGAAGGATGCGTCCGCCCATCAGCGCTGCCCCCTCGCCCGCGGATCCGGCTCGACGGGCGCGCCGTCCTCCATCCGGATCGTCGGCGGCGTCTCGATGGGCGCGTTGCGCTGCCGCGTGCGCTGCTCGATGAGCCGGTCCAGCGGCAGGTACAGCATGTTGCCCGTCCCCTTCGTGTCGATCAGCACCTTGTTCGTCGAGCCGAGCACGTGTTCCATCGTCTCGAGGTACAGGCGCTGCCGCGTCACGGCCGGCGCCTGCTGGTACTCGGCGGCGAGCTGGCTGAAGCGCGAGGTCTCGCCCTCGGCGCCCGCGATCACCCGTGCCCGGTAGGCCTGCGCGCCCTCGAGCATGCTGACCGCGAGGCCGCGCGCCTTCGGCACGATGTCATTGGCGTAGGTCTGTGCCGACAGCGTCGCGCGGTCCTTGTCCTCGCGCGCCTTGATCGCGTCCTTCTGCGCCGGTGCGACCGGCTCCGGCACGTTGACGTCCTGCAGGTTGACGCTGACGACCTCGATGCCGGTGTTGTACGACGCGATCGTCCGCTGCACGAGGTCCTTGGTCTTCAGGCTGATCTCCTCGCGGCCGACGCCCAGCACGAACTCGAGGCGGCTCTGGCCGATCACCTCGCGGAATGCGCTCTCGCTGACCTCGCCGAGGGTCGCCTCGGGATCGCGGACGTTGAACACGAAGCTGACCGGGTCCGAGCGCCGGAACTGCACGGCCAGGTCGATGTCCACCAGCGCCTCGTCCTGGGTCAGCATGCGCGTCGTAAGCCGGTAGGGCTTGACCTCGGTCACGTTGACGACGCGGCGCTTGTCGATCGGCCACGGCACCCGCCAGTGCAGGCCGGCCGGCGTGGTCTTGACGTAGCTGCCGAAGCGCGTGATCACCGAGCGCTCGGCGGCGTCGTTCTGGTAGATGCCGGTCAGGCCCCAGATCAGCAGCAGGCCGCCGACGATGTAGCCGATGCCAAGACCCGCGCCGACGCCCCCGCCACCGCCGCCGGCCGGGCGCGGGCCGCGGCCGAAGGTCGCGCGCAGCCGCCGCTGCAGGCGCCGGACGACCTCGTCGAGGTCGGGCGGGCCCTGCTCGGGGCGGCGCTGCCAGGGATTCTCGTTCTTGCCGGGATCGTTCCAGGCCATCGTTACGCTCGTCGTCGGGGTTGGGTGCAGGCCGCGGACGACGCAGCCAGGTCGGCGAATTCTACGAAGCGGCCATCGCCCAGACAAGGCGCGACGGTCGCGGCGAAGTCCAGGCCCGCCTCGCGGCACAGGCCCTCGAGCTGCTGCTGGGATGCGTAAACGGCCAGCACCCAGCCGCCCTCCTCCGTGTGCCGCTCCTCGCGAACCAGGCCCAGCTCGTACAGCTGCGCGCGAAACCGGCCCTGCGCCGGTGCGACGCTGACCCGGAACGCGACGGCGAGCTGGCCGAAGGTCTCCGCCAGCGCCTCGCGCAGCAACGGCAGTCCGGCGCCGGTCGTCGCGCTGAGCCACACGGCGGCGGGGCGCCCGTCGGCGTCGCGCTGCAGTTCGGGCCGGCGCCCGGCGCGGTCGATCTTGTTGAAGACGCGCAGCTGCGGCAGCGACCCGGCACCGATGCCTGCCAGCACCTCGTCGACCTGGCGCGCGCGCTGGTCGTGGTCGGGATCGGAGGCGTCGACCACGTGCAGCAGCAGGTCGGCGTCACGCGCCTCGAGCAGCGTCGAGCGAAAGGCCGCGACGAGCTCGTGCGGCAGGTCGCGGACGAAGCCGACGGTATCCGCAACGACGATGTCCGGCGTGTGCGGCAACCGCAGCCGGCGCACGGTCGGGTCCAGCGTCGCGAACAGCTGGTCGGCGACGTAGGCCTCGCTGCCGGTCAGCGTCCGGAACAGCGTCGACTTGCCGGCGTTGGTGTAGCCGACCAGCGCGACCGACGGCACCGGCACGCGCTTGCGCACGGCCCGGCCGGTGTCGCGCTGGCGTGCGAGCTTCTCGAGCCGCTCGCTCAGCGTGCGGATGCGCTTTGCGAGCAGCCGGCGGTCGGTCTCGAGCTGGGTCTCGCCCGGCCCGCGCAGGCCGATGCCGCCCTTCTGGCGCTCGAGGTGGGTCCAGCCGCGCACGAGCCGCGTGGACAGATGCCGCAGCTGCGCCAGCTCGACCTCGAGCTTGCCCTCGGCGCTCCGGGCGCGCTGCGCGAAGATGTCGAGGATCAGCCCCGTGCGATCGAGCACGCGGCGGCCGATCAGCTTCTCGAGGTTGCGCTCCTGGCTGGGCGACAGCGGATGGTCGACGAGCACAAGTTCCGCGCCGGTCGTCGCGACGCAGTCGCGGATCTCACCGGCCTTGCCGCTGCCGACGAAGTAGCGCGGGTCGGGCACCTTGCGCGCGCCGTGGATGCTCGCGACCGGCACCGCGCCGGCCGAGCGTGCCAGTGCGTCGAACTCGGCGACGTCCTGCTCGTCGACGGGACGGCCCAGCCCGATCCGGACCAGGACGGCCTGCTCTCCGCTGTCAGGGCGGTCTAGCAACGCCGGCCGACCCGGTCTCCGCGCGTGCTTGCCTCAGGCAGGAGCCGGCTCCTTCGCCACCTCGGCCTCCTCGCCCTCGGCGGATGGCAGCCGCACGTTGCGCGCCGGCACGACGGTGGAGATCGCATGCTTGTAGACCATCTGGCTGACGGAATTCCGCAGCAGCACGACGAACTGGTCAAAGGAATCGATCTGGCCCTGCAGCTTGATGCCGTTGACCAGGTAGATGGACACCGGCACTCGCTCCTTGCGGAGGGCATTCAGGAACGGGTCCTGGAGGGACTGACCTCTGGCCATGGTATCTCCTTGTTTTTTCTAGTAATTCATGCCGCTCTCGTTACCGGCGGCTCCATGCAGCGTTTTGCGCGCACCAAAAAACCTGCGGCAAGGGGCCGCAACGGGCGTCAGTTTAACACCTCGACCGCAGCGGCACCTCCGGAGCCTGCCAGCCAGGCCGATACCCGCTCCCGCAGCCGGGCTACCAGCGCCGGATCCTGGCTGTCGTACCACTCCGCGCCGGGCTCGGCCCGCAGCCAGGTCAGCTGGCGCCGCGCCAGCTGCCGGGTCGCGACGATGGCCCGCTCGCGGGCCTCGGCGAGCGTGCAGTCCCCGTCCAGGTGGGCCCACAACTGGCGGTAGCCGATCAAGCGCATCGCCGGCAGCGCGGCCTGCAGTTCCGGCCGTGCGTGCAGCCGCCGCACTTCCTCGAGCAGGCCCTGCGCCAGCATCCGGTCGAAGCGCTCGGCCAGCGATCGCGTCAGCGCCTCGCGATCTGACGGCGCCAGCACCAGCCGCAGGTCCGCCGGGCTCGCCGCGCCGCGCAGGTCCTCGGCCAGCCGCGCCGACATCGGCTGCCCGGTAAGCCGTGCGACTTCCAGCGCGCGCTGGATGCGCTGGCGGTCGTTCGGCGCGATGCGCGCCGCGGCCTCGGGATCGAGCCGCGCCAGTTCCGCATGCAGCGCCGCCCAGCCCTCGCGCTCCGCGCGCTCGTCGAGCTTGCGGCGCAGCCCCGGGTCGGCGGCTGGCAGTTCGGCAAGGCCCGATTGCAGCGCGCGGAAGTACAGCATCGTGCCGCCGACCAGCAGCGGCACGCGCCCGCCCGCATGGATCTCCGCGATCGCGCGCTCCGCGTCCGCGACGAAGCGCGCCGCGGAGTAGGACTCGGCGGGGTCGATCAGGTCGATCAGCCGGTGCGGCGCGCGCGCCAGCAGTTCGGCTGGCGGCTTCGCGGTGCCGATGTCCATGCCGCGGAAGACCATCGCGGAGTCGACGCTGACGATCTCCAGCGGCAGCGTCTCGACCAGCGCCGCGGCAACCTCGGTCTTGCCCGCGCCGGTCGGCCCCATCAGCAGGATCAGCGGCGGCCGGCCCATCAGCGTCCGCGCAGGAACAGCCGGTCGAGCTCGGCGAGCGTCAGCCGCACCCAGGTCGGCCGGCCGTGGCTGCACTGGTCGGCGCGGCCGGTGCGCTCCATGTCGCGCAGCAGCGCGTTCATCTCCGGCAGGCTCAGCTGCCGGTGCGCGCGCACGGCGCTGCGGCAGGCGATGTTGGCGAGCAGTTCGTTCTGCCGCTCGGTGATCCGGTGCGTGGCGCCGGAGCTGCCGAGGTCCGCGAGCGCGTCGCGCAGCACCGCCGCGACGTCCTGCCCGGCCAGCGCCGCCGGCACCTCGCGGATCAGCAGCGTCGCCGGACCTGCCCGGTCGACGACGAGGCCGGTCGCCGCCAGTTCCGCTGCGTGCTGCGCCGCGAGCTCGGCGTCGTGCTCGCTGGTCTCGACGGTCGCCGGCACCAGCAGCGGCTGGCCCTGCGTGCCGCCGGCGTCCAGCGCCGCCTTCAGTCGCTCATAGACGATGCGCTCGTGGGCCGCGTGCATGTCCACCAGCGCGAGCCCGTCGGCCGTCTGGCTCAGGATGTAGATGCCGTGCAGTTGCGCGATCGCGTAGCCGAGCGGCGGGATTCCCTCGCGCTCCGCATCATCCGGCGCGGCGACGGCGGCAGCTGCCGCAGCGCCGCGCGCCTCGTAGGCGGCGGTGGCCGGCGCTGCGAGCGGCAGGCCCCGTGCCGTGGCCGCGAGGTCGGTCCACAGCCCGGCAGCCGAGGTGGCACCTGCCGCGCCAACCCGCGGGCGCGTCTCGGCCAGCGCCTGCTCGATGGTGCGGAACAGGAAGTCGTGCACGCTGCGCCCGTCGCGGAAACGCAC
>JBFGAO010000070.1:0-6429 GCA_041568095.1 Steroidobacteraceae bacterium
CCTCGAGCAGTCATTGAAATTTGCGCGAGTCTGGGGATCGTCCGGCTTTGACGGCCAGCAGGTCGGACGCGAGCACCGCGTTGCCGACGGCGACGTCGTCGAACTGCACGACTGAGGCGCGCCGCGCGTCAGCACTCGGCCGCCGCGGCTGCCAGCGGCGGGCCCTTGTTTCGCGATCCAGTTCTCGTTACCAATAAGGCGGCGCTGCGCGGCACCCGCGGGCGTGGCAACTTGGGGCTGTCGTGCGCTGTCCAACGGTCAACGGGGGTCAGGCAGGCATGCAGGAACGCAAGGACGGCCGGGTACTCGAGGTCGCAGACCTGCGCGGCTACTTCCGCGAGGCGCTGCACACCGCGATCGAGCGGCAGCGCTTCGCCGTGCACGACCAGACCGAGCACTACGTCGCCAACCTGCTCGCGCTGTTCGCGCGTTCCGAGGCGCTGTTCGAGGAGACCCCGGAGGGTCCACGGCTGAAGCCGCTGGCGCTGATGCTCGGCGATGCGCTCGAGGCGCCGCGCCGCGGCGACCGGGCCCGGCTGCTGCAGCGCCTCGGCGACGTGTCGCTGTTCATCGCCGGCTTCTTCGCCGAATCCTTCGCGCGCCGGCTCGTCGACGTCGACTACCACATCGCGATGGGCGGCCAGGCCTACGGCTCGGCCGCCAGCATCGTGCGCGGCTCGCAGCGCGGCGCGGCGCTGGGCGGCGTGTTCGCCGAGCTCGCCGCGAAGTTCCAGCGCCTCGTCGACGCGCTGAACGAGGTCGCCGACGGCGCGCGCTCGGCCGAGCAGGACCTGCTGCGCCTGTACGAGGTCTGGCTCAAGACCGGCAGCCCGCGCGCCCGCGCACTGCTGCTGGCCCGCGGCGTGCAGCCCGTCGCGGTGCCGCGCGACGGCGACCACTGAGATGCCCCTCGAGCGGCTGCAGCGGCTGCTCGCCGACATTTACGACGCTGACGTCGGCCTCGACGTCCGCGACTTCCTGGTCACCGCGCGCGGCGGGGCCGCCGCGCTGGCCCGCGCCGAGCCGGCCGCCGACGAGGTGCTGCTGCTGCGCGAGTCGCCCGAGGGTCTCGACGTGACGCTGTACGTCGACGAGGCCGTGCTGCGGCGGCTCGCCGACGCCGATCCCTTCGAGTCGCTGGCCGATCACAACCTCGCCGACCTGTGCACGGTCCTCGAGGGCGTCAGCCACTTCCAGTACCTGGTCTGGAGCGCGCAGCGCGGCCGGGCCGTATCGCTGCTCGAGCTCGAGACCCAGGCCGAGGTCGACAAGTTCGTCGGCGCCTTCGCGCTGCTGGCGCGCCAGCACGGCCGCGTGCCGCCGGGGCTGCACGCGCGGCTGTTCGAGCGCGTCGGCTACCTGGGCTCGCTCGAGGCCGCCGCCCGCGCCCGCTACGAGACCGCCAACCGGCTCGCGGCGCGCTACTGCCGCCGGCTGCAGCAGCGCTACCTCGACCGGCGCGCGTTCCGGCCCGACCTCGCGCTGCGCGCGCTGCGCGCGTTCTGGCGCCTGCCGCACCGTCCCAAGCTGAACCTCGCCTCGGCCTGAGCAGGCACCGCGGCCGCCGGCTGCGGTAGGATGCCGGCTTCCTCAGGCGGGAGATCCCGATGCGATGGATGGCCTGCGCCTGGGCCCTGGCGACGGCCGTGGCGGCCCAGGCCCAGACGACCCTGCAGCACACGATCCTGTTCCTCGGACAGCCCGCCGGGGTCCAGCTGACCCGGACCGGCGACGACGGCAGCATCCACGTCGAGTACGCCTACCTCGACAACGGCCGCGGCCCGAAGCTGCAGGAGCAGATCCTGCTCGCGCCCGACGGCACGCTGCGCCACTACCGGGTGCGCGGCAGCTCGACCTTCGGCGCCGCCGTCGACGAGACCTTCACGCGCCAGCGCGACCGCGCACGCTGGCACAGTGGCACCGAGCGCGGCGAGGCTCGGCTCACCGGCCCGGCCTTCTACCTGCCGGTCGAGGGCAGCGCAGAGCCCTACGCGATCCTGGTCCGCGCGCTGCTCGCGCGCCCCGACGCCGGTCTCGATGCGCTGCCGGCCGGCCGGCTGCGGGCCGAGCGCATGCTGGCGCACGGCATCCCGGGCGGGCCGGAGGTCGAGCTGTATGCGATCACGGGACTCGGCCTGCAGCCGTCCTACCTGTGGCTGGAGGCGGGAGGCGACCGGCGCCTGTTCGCGCGGATCCGCCCCGGCAGCGCCCACCTGGTCCTGCAGGGCTGGGAGGCGCAGTCGCCCACGCTCGAGCGGCTGCAGGTCGAAGCCGACGCCGCGCGGCTGCGCGCGATCGCGGCGCGCCAGGCGCGCCGCTACGCGAGCCCGGTCCTGATCCGCAATGTCCGTGTGTTCGACGCCGCGACGTCCTCGCTCGGCGAGCCGCAGGACGTCTACCTGCACGACGGCCGGATCGCCGCGCTGTACCCGGCTGGCTCGCCGGCCCGCGGCGCGGCGACCGTGATCGAGGGCGGGGGCCGCGCACTGCTGCCCGGCCTGTTCGACATGCATACGCACGAGGACCCGTGGAACGCGCTGCTGCAGATCGCCGGCGGCGTGACAACCTCGCGCGACCTCGGCAACGACAACGCGACGCTGGCCGGCCTGATCGCGCGCATCGACGCCGGCGAGCTGGTCGGGCCGCGGATCGTGCCGGCCGGCTTCATCGAGGGCGAAAGCCCTTACTCGTCGCGCGGCGGCTTCGTCGTCGGCAGCCCCGAGGCGGCCCGCGACGCGATCGACTGGTACGCGCAGCGCGGCTACCGCCAGGTCAAGCTCTACAACTCGATCCGGCCCGAGTGGGTCGCCGAGACGGTCCGCTACGCGCACGAACGCGGCCTGCGGGTCAGCGGCCACGTACCGGCCTTCGCGCGCGCCGGGCAGGTCGTCCGCGACGGCTATGACGAACTGCAGCACATCAACCAGCTGCTGCTGAACTTCGTCAGCGGTCCCGGCACCGACTCGCGCACGCTGGCGCGCTTCACGCTGCCCGGCGACCGGGCGCGCGGGCTCGACCTGGACTCGCCGGCGGTGCAGGACTTCATCGGCCTGCTGCGCGAGCGCGGCACTGTCATCGACCCGACGCTCGCGACCTTCGAGGCGATGTACACGCAGCAGCAGGGCCAGATGAGCCCGTCCTTCGCCGCCGTCGCGGAGCACATGCCGGCGGCGGTGCAGCGTGGCTGGCGCCGCAACTCGATGGACGTCAGCGGCGGCCGGCTCCCGGCCTACCGCGAGTCCTGGGACCGCATGGTCGCCTTCGTCGGGCGGCTGCACGCGGCCGGCGTGCCGCTGGTCGCGGGCACCGACCATATCGCCGGCTTCACACTGCACCGCGAGCTCGAGCTCAACGTGCAGGCCGGCATCGCGCCCGGCGAGGCGCTCAGGATCGCGACCGAGAACGGCGCCCGCTACACGGGCCTGCTCGGCGACTCCGGCGGCGTGACGCCCGGCAAGCGCGCCGACCTGATCCTCGTCGACGGCGACCCGACCCGCGACATCTCGGCGCTGCGCCGCGTCAGCCTGGTGCTGAAGGGCGGCGTCGGCTACGTGCCGGCCGACCTGTACTCCGAGCTCGGCGTCCGGCCGTTCGCGGCGCCACCGGTCGTGCATGGCCCGGAGCCGGCCGGCCGATGAGCCACGCGCTCGCAAGGCGGCTGGTCGAGCGGCTGCTGGACGGCAGCGGCGTCCGGATCGGCGGCGGCCGCCCCTGGGACATCATCGTCCGCGACAACCGTTTCTATGCGCGCGCGCTGCGCGGCTCGCTCGGGATCGGCGAGTCCTATGTCGACGGCGACTGGGACTGCGAAGCGCTCGACGAGCTGTTCCGGCGCGTGCTGTCCTCGGGCGGGCAGCGCCGGACGCTGCTGCGGGCGACGCGCGCGGCCAGCGTGCTGCGCTCGCGGCTGACCAACCTGCAGACGCCGTCGCGCTCGCGCGCCGTCGCCGAGCAGCACTACGACCTCGACCACCGGATGTACGCGCTGTTCCTCGGCCCCTGGAACCAGTACACCTGCTGCTTCTTCGACGGCACCGACGACCTCGAGCAGGCCGAGGTCGCCAAGCTCGAAATGATCTGCGACAAGCTGGAGCTGGGCCCGGGCCAGCGGCTGCTCGACATCGGCTGCGGCTGGGGCGGCCTTGCGAAGTACGCCGCCGAGACGCGCGGCTGCGAGGTGACAGGGATCTCGCTGTCGGACGAACAGATCGCCTATGCGCGCGACTACACGCGCGGCCTGCCCGTGCACATCCACCGGATGGACTACCGCGACCTGCCGCGCTCGGGGCTGGCGCCCTTCGACAAGGTGTCCATCGTCGGGATGATCGAGCACGTCGGCTACAAGAACTACCGGACGCTGATGGACGTCGTGCACCGCGTGCTGGCGCCGGACGGCCTGTTCCTGCTGCACACGATCGGCAACTGCGAGCAGACGACCGTCGTCGACCCGTGGATCGAGAAGTACATCTTCCGCAACTCGATGGCGCCGTCGATGGCGCAGCTGGCCGGCGCGGCCGAGGGCCTGTTCGTGATCGAGGACTGGGAGAACTACGGCCACTGGTATGTGCCGACGCTGGCCGCCTGGCACGCGCGCTTCAACGCGAACTGGGAACGGATCCGCGCGCTCGACGCGAAACGCCCGTTCGACGAGCGCTTCCGGCGCATGTGGAACTACTACCTGATGTCGTCGCAGGCGGCCTTCGAGGCCGAGCAGCTGCACCTGTGGCACCTGGTCATGACCCGGCGCGGGTCCGGGCGCGGCGTCTATGCCCGCGTCCGGCTGCGCAGCGGGGGGAGCACGAGAGCATGAGCGATCCTGCCGCCGGGCACCGGCCCTACGTCGCGGCCGACCGCGCGATGCGCGAGTTCACGCTGAAGTCGATCGGCCTCGGGGTGCTGTTCGGCATCGTGTTCGGCGCCGCGAACGCCTACCTCGGCCTGCGCGCCGGCCTGACGGTCAGCACGTCGATCCCGGTCGCCGTGATGACGGTCGCAATGTTCCGGCTGCTGGCCCGCTTCGGCCGCGAGGGCACGATCCTCGAGGCCAACCTGTCGCAGACGACCGGCTCGGCGTCGAGCTCGCTGGCCTCCGGCGTGATCTTCACGCTGCCGGCGCTGTTCATGTGGGGCATGGACCCCGAGCTGCTGCAGATGGTGCTGCTCGCGATGTGCGGCGGCCTGCTCGGCGTGCTGGCGATGATCCCGCTGCGCCAGTACCTGATCGTGCGCGAGCATGGCCGCCTGCCCTACCCCGAGGGCACGGCCTGCGCCGAGGTGCTGAAGGCGAGCGAAGCGCGCGGCTCGCAGGCGGCGCTGGTGTTCGCCGGCCTCGGCATCGGTGCCGCGTTCAAGGCGCTGACCGCCTGGGCGCGGCTGATCCCGGACCACCTGACGCTGAAATTGCCGGTGCTGACCAAGGGCCAGGTCAGCCTCGACCTGTCGGCGGCGCTGTTCGGCGTCGGCTGGATCCTCGGGCCGCGGATCGCGTCCGTGATGGTCGGCGGCGGGCTGCTGTCGTCGCTGGTGATCATCCCCGCGCTCGCGGCCTGGGGCGCGGAGCGGCCCGACCCGCTGTTCCCGGAGACGGTGCGGACCATCGCCGAGATGTCGGCTGGCGACCTGTGGAACCGCTACGTGCGCTACATAGGCGCCGGCGCGGTCGCCGTCGCGGGCATCCTGACGCTGATCCGCGCGATCCCGGTCATGATCGAGAGCTTCGGCGCCGGCGCGCGCGAATTCGGCCGCCGCGGCGACCCGGCCGCGGCGGCGACCGCGGTCCCGCGTACGCAGCAGGACCTGCCGCTGTGGGTGCTGGGCGCCGGCGTGACCGCCGTCGCGCTGCTGATGGCACTGGTGCCGCAGGTGTTCAGCGTCATCGACGGCGTGCCGCGGCAGCTGCTGGCCGCACTGTGCGTCGTCGTGTTCGCGTTCTTCTTCGTGACGGTCGCGGCCCGGATCGTCGGCCTGGTCGGTGTCACCAGCAACCCGACCTCCGGCATGACGATCGCGGCGCTGCTCGGGACCGCGACGGTGTTCCTCGCGATCGGCTGGACCGACGCAACCGGCAAGGCCGCCGCGCTGATGGTCGGCTGCGTCGTCGCAATCGCGGCGTCGATCTCCGGCGACACCTCGCAGGACCTGAAGACCGGCTACCTGATCGGCGCGACGCCGCGGCTGCAGCAGACCGCGCAGCTGATCGGCGTGCTGACCTCGGCAACCTTCGTCTGCCTGTCGGTGCTGCTGCTGGCCGAGACCTTCGGCTTCGGCGGCCGCGACCTGCCGGCGCCGCAGGCGACGCTGATGAAGCTGGTCATCGACGGCGTCATCGACCAGTCGCTGCCCTGGGGCCTGGTCGCGATCGGCGCCGGCATCGCGCTCGCGGCCGAGCTGGCGCGGATCCCGTCGCTGCCGTTCGCGGTCGGCGTCTAC
>JBFGAO010000071.1:0-6400 GCA_041568095.1 Steroidobacteraceae bacterium
GGAATTCCAGGCGCGCAACGAGACCAACGAGATCTACATCCCGCCTGGCCCGCGGCTCGGCGACCTCGTCGTCGAGGTCGAGCAACTGCGCAAGGGCTATGGCGAACGGCTGCTGATCGACGGGCTGTCGTTCAGGCTGCCGCCGGGCGGCATCGTCGGCATCATCGGGCCGAATGGCGCCGGCAAGACCACGCTGTTCCGGATGCTGACCGGCGCCGAGCAGCCCGACGCAGGCACGATCCGCATCGGGCCGACCGTGCAGGTCGCCGCGGTCGACCAGTCGCGCGACTCGCTGAACGACGCGCACACCGTCTGGCAGGAGATCTCGGGCGGCCAGGACATCATCCGCGTCGGCAACTACGAGACGCCGTCGCGCAGCTACGTCGGCCGCTTCAACTTCCGCGGCAACCAGCAGCAGCAGCAGATCGGCGAGCTGTCCGGCGGCGAGCGCAACCGCGTGCACCTTGCGAAGCTGCTGAAGAGCGGCGGCAACCTGCTGCTGCTCGACGAGCCGACCAACGACCTCGACGTCGAGACGCTGCGGGCACTCGAGGAGGCGCTGCTGAACTTCCCGGGCTGCGCGGTCGTGATCTCGCACGACCGCTGGTTCCTGGACCGGATCGCGACCCACATCCTGGCCTTCGAGGGCGACAGCCAGGTCGTCTGGTTCGAGGGCAACTATCAGGATTATGTCGCAGACTTCCGGCGCCGCCGCGGCGACGAAGCGGACCGGCCGCACAGGATCCGCTTCAGGCCGCTGCACGGCTGAGTTTCCGGCTGGCGGTTCGGCTAGACTGGAAACCGATCGCGACAGCGAGGGGGGCGCGATGGCGATGTTCATCGACTCCGCGGGTCGCCTGCACCACGACCAGGACCGCAGCCTGGCGCTGAACTGCCCGCATTGCCAGGTGCTGGCGCACATCACGCCGGTGTCGGTGCCCGACTTCAACCAGCTGCAGCAGCACAAGCCCGCCTACGTCGGCCTCGTCTACCGCTGCGAGGCCTGCAACGCGCCGGTTTTCCTGCGCTTCGCGGTCAAGCTGTACGCCGGCAGCCGCGTCGAGCTGGCGCCGAACTTCGTCGAGCTCGAGCGTCCGCGCGAGAAGTTCAACTTCACCTACCTGCCCGAAGAGGCGGAAGCGCTGTTCAAGGAGGCGCTCGCCTGCTTCTCCAGCGCCTGCTACAACGCCTTCGCGTCGATGTGCCGGCGCGTCGCGCTGTCCGTGTTCGCCGACCTCGGCGAGGACGGCAAGCTGAAACTCTACGACGAGCTGATCGCCGTGCGCCGGATGGCCGAGATAGACGACGACTGCTTCAATGTCATCAAGAAGGTGCTGTTCGAGAGCGACGCGCAGGGACGCAGCGCGCTGCCGATGATCGACGCCAACCAGGCCGGCGTGCTGCTCGAGGTGGTCAAGGACCTGCTGTACCAGGCCTATGTCCGGCGCGGCCGGCTGCAGCAGGCGATGATGGTGCGGCGCTACTTCTCCGAGGAGCCGGACGACAAGGTCACGCCGCTCGACAAGGCGCGCAGCTGAAGCCGGCGCTCAGCCGACCCAGACGCGCGCGTTCCGGAACAACCGCATCCAGCCGCTGTCCTCGCCGGCCCCGGCCGGGTGCCAGGAATTCTGCGCAGAACGAAATACCCTCTCCGGGTGCGGCATCGTGATCGTGACGCGCCCGTCCGCCGAGCACAGCCCCGCGATCCCGCGCGACGAGCCATTCGGGTTCGCCGGGTAGCGGGTCGCGATCCGCCCCCGCCCGTCGACATAGCGGATGACGGCCAGTGCATCGGCTTCGGCCAGCTGCGCGTCGTCGCGGAACTCCGCCCTGCCCTCGCCGTGCGCGACCGCGATCGGCATCCTGGAGCCCGCCATGCCCGCGAAGAACAGCGACGGCGTGTCCGCGACCTCGACCATCGACAGCCGGCCCTCGAACTGCTCCGAGCGGTTGCGCACGAAGCGCGGCCAGGCCGCGGCGCCGGGGATCAGCTCGGCGAGGGCGGCCAGCATCTGGCAGCCGTTGCAGACGCCCAGCGTGAAGGTGTCGCCGCGCGCGAACCAGTCGGCGAACATCTCGCGGACGCGGCCGTGGTTCAGGATCGAGCGGGCCCAGCCCTGGCCGGCGCCGAGCACGTCGCCGTAGCTGAAGCCGCCGCAGGCGACAAGTCCGCGGAAGGACTGCAGCGTCGCGTCGCCGGCGATCAGCTCGCTCATGTGCAGGTCAACGGTCTCGAAGCCGGCGCGATCGAAGGCCGCCGCCATCTCGAGCTGGCTGTTGACGCCCTGCTCGCGCAGGATCGCGACCCGCGGCCTGGCACCGGTCGCGACCAGCGGCGCGGCGACGTCCTCGTCGGGGTCGTAGCCGAGCTGCCAGTGCAGGCCCGGGTCCTGCTCGTCGACGCGCGCCGCCTGTTCCTCGTCCGCGCAGTCCGGGTGATCCCGCAGCCGCTGCATGCGCCAGCTGGTCCCGGACCAGATTTCGCGCAGCCGGACCCGGTCGTCGTCGATCAGTGTCCGGCCGGCCGCGCGGACCCGGAATTCGCGGCCCGGCGCGACGCGCCCGATCGGGCGGGCCAGCCCGGCCAGGCCGTGGCGCGCGAGGACGGTGAGCGCGGCGTCAAGATCCGTCGCGCGCAGCTGCAGCACGGCACCAAGCTCTTCGCTGAACAGCGCTGCCAGCGGCTCGCGGACCTCGCCGAGATCGATGTCCAGTGCGGCGCGGCCGGCGAAGGCCATCTCCAGCAGCGTGACCGCGAGCCCGCCGTCCGACCGGTCGTGGTAGGCGAGCAGCAGCCCGGCGTCGGCGAGTTCGCGCACCGCGGCGAACAGTCCCTGCAACCTTGCCGGGTCGTCGAGGTCCGGCGGCTCGCGCCCGACCCTGCCGTAGACCTGCGCGAGGCAGGAGCCGCCGCAGCGGTCAAGGCCGGCGCCGAGGTCGACGAGCAGGAGCCGCGTGTCGCCCGCCGACCTGTCCAGCACTGGCGTCAGCGTGCGCCGCACGTCGGCGACGGGCGCGAAGGCCGACACGACCAGCGACACCGGCGAAACGACCGCCCGCTCCTCGCCATCCTGCTGCCAGCCGGAGCGCATCGACAGCGAGTCCTTGCCCACCGGGACTGCGATGCCGAGGGCCGGGCAAAGGTCCATCGCGACCGCGCGGACCGTGTCGAACAGCCGTGCGTCCTCGCCCGGGTGGCCGCAGGCCGCCATCCAGTTCGCCGACAGCCGGACGTCGGCGAGCCGGCGCACGTCGGCCGCCGCGATGTTCGTGACCGCCTCGCCGACCGCCATCCGTCCCGAGGCCGGCCCGTCGAGCAGCGCGAGCGGCGCCCGCTCGCCGATCGCCATCGCCTCGCCGCTGTGCCCGCACAGTGCCGACAGCGTGACCGCGACATCGCTGACCGGCACCTGCCAGGGCCCGACCAGCGGGTCCCGGCTGACCAGGCCGCCGACGCTGCGGTCGCCGATCGTGACCAGGAAGCCCTTGTCCGCGACGGCAGGCAGCCGCAGCAGCCGCTCCAGCGCCTCGGCTGCATCCAGCGACGCCGGCTCGAAATCGTCGGCTGCCCCGGGCAGCCGCTGCACATCCCGGCGCATGCGCGGCGGCTTGCCGAGCAGCGCCTCGACCGGCATCTCGACCGGGCAGTCGCCCAGCAGGGGGTCCTCGACGACCAGCAGCCCGTCCGCCGTCGTCTCGCCGATCACGGCCACCGGGCAGCGCTCGCGCCGGCACAGCGCGAGGAACTCGTCGACACGGCCGGGCGCCAGCGCGAGCACGTAGCGTTCCTGCGCCTCGTTGCACCAGATCTCCAGCGGCGACATGCCGGGCTCGTCGCTGGGCACCGCGCGCAGGTCGATGTGCCCGCCGCGGCCGCTGTGCGCGACGACCTCGGGCACCGCATTGGACAGGCCGCCCGCGCCGACGTCGTGGATCAGCAGGACCGGGTTGTCCTCGCCCATCGCCCAGCAGCGGTCGATGACTTCCTGCGCGCGCCTCTGCATCTCCGGGTTGCCGCGCTGCACCGACGCGAAGTCCAGCTCGGCCGGGCTCGCGCCGCTGCCCAGCGAGGAGGCGGCGCCGCCGCCGAGCCCGATCAGCATCGCGGGCCCGCCGATCAGCACCAGCGGCGCGCCGGGCGGCACGTCCTGCTTCTCGACGTGCATGCGCCGCACGTTGCCGAGCCCGCCGGCGACCATGATGGGCTTGTGGTAGCCGCGCAAGACGCCAGGCGCATCGCCGGGCACCCGCTGCTCGAGGGTCCGGAAGTAACCGAGGATCGCCGGCCGCCCGAACTCGTTGTTGAACGCGGCGGCACCGATCGGCCCGTCGAGCATGATTTCCAGCGCCGACGCGATCCGCGCCGAGCGCCCGTGGTCCTGCTCCCAGGGCTGCTCGAAGCCGGGGATGCGCAGGCTGGAGACGCTGAAACCGACCAGCCCCGCCTTCGGCTTCGCGCCGCGCCCGGTCGCGCCCTCGTCGCGGATCTCGCCGCCGGACCCGGTCGCCGCGCCCGGGAACGGCGAGATCGCCGTCGGGTGATTGTGGGTCTCGACCTTGATCAGGATGTCGGCGGGCTCCTCGTGCCAGCGGTAGCGGCCGTCGCGCGCGTCGGGATACAGACGGCGCGCCGGCGGGCCGGCCAGCACCGCGGCGTTGTCGCGGTAGGCTGACAGCACGCCGTCGGGACTGCAGCGGTGGGTGTGGCGGATCATCGCGAACAGCGACTGCGGCTGCGCAGCGCCGTCGATGACCCAGTCCGCGTTGAAGATCTTGTGCCGGCAGTGCTCGCTGTTGGCCTGCGCGAACATCATCAGTTCGACGTCGGTCGGGTCCCGGTCGAGCCGTGCGTAGACGGCGGCGAGGTAGTCGATCTCTTCGTCGGACAGCGCCAGTCCCATTTCGCGGTTCGCTTCCGCGAGTGCGCGCCGCGGGTCGTCGCCCAGCGCAACGTGACGCAGCGGGCGCGGCGGCTGGGTCGTGAACAGCAGGGCCGGATCCGCGCCGGCACCGAGCACTGCCTCGGTCATCCGGTCGTGCAGCGGCGCGGCCAGCGCCGCCAGCCGTGCCGCCGGCAGCGCCGCGTCGGCGCCGATCAGGCACCGGCGCCCGCGCTCGATGCGCTGCACGGCGTCGAGCCCGCAGACCCGCGCGATGTCGGTTGCCTTCGAGGACCAGGGCGAGACCGTGCCCGGCCGGGGCACGACCAGCAGCGGCTGCCCGCCGGCGGCCTCATCGGTGGTGTCGGCGTCCAGCAGCCGCTCGAGCAGGCGCCGCTCGCCCGCGACGAGGCCGCGCCGCAGGTCGACGAAGTAGCGCCAGTGCACGGACAGTGACGACACCGAGGGCTCGACGCGCCGCAGCGCATCGACCAGCTTGCGGACCCGGAAGCCGGACAGCGCAGGACCGCCGCCGAGCTGCAGCACCGCCGGGCCGCTAGCGCTTGTGTCCAGGGTCGGTCCCCGCCGGGAATGCCGGCACCGGGAACTGGGTGACGTTGCCGCCCTCCAGCGCGGTGATCTTGCTGACGCCCTGCTTGCGGACCTCGTCGATGCGCAGCACCGAGTGCAGCGGCAGGAAGGTCCGCTTGACGCCCGCGAACTCCGCCTTGACCCGCTCCTCGGCCGGGTCGACGACGACGCTCGTGCGCTCGCCGAAGGTCAGCTCCTCGACCTCGACGAAGCCGAGCAGCCCGCCCTGGCTGACCTTGCGGGCGTAGACTTCCCAGACCTTGCCCTGGTGTACGAAGACGACCTTGAAAATGTGACTGCCGGCCATGATTCCGCTGCGCGCGATGCGTGGTGGGCCGCGCTATTATAGCGGCTCGTCCGGCCCCACCCGACCCCGCCGTTGCGCGGTCGCGGCGCGCAGGACCGCGGGAGCGAAGCGATGGCGCTCAAGATGAAGATCGTCAGCGACAACGCCGCCGAAGCTGGCAAGCATCGCCGCTGGACCTTTGGCGTCAATGGCGGGTCGATCGGCCGCAACGGCAGCAACGACTGGATCTTGCGCGACCCCGAGCGCTTCATCTCTGGCCGGCACGTCGAGATCGAGCACCGAGGCGGCCGCTGGTGGCTGCTCGACATCAGCACCAACGGCACCTTCGTCAACGGTGCCGACGACCCGGTCGGCCCCGGCGACGGCCATCTGCTGTCCGACGGCGACCGGATCCGCGTCGGCCGCTACGAGATCGCCGTCGAGATCTCCGGCGGCAACGATTTCGTCGAAGAGGACTCGCTGCGCATCAGCGACGAGGATCTGGACGCGGCCTTCGACGTCAAGTCCTTCCTGAGCACCGGGCGGCGCGAGAGCGACAGCGAGCGCAGGCGGCAGTCCCGGCGCCGCCGCGAGTCCGAGACGCTGGCCGAGGAGGCGCCGGAGCCGGTGGCCGCGGCGCGCA
>JBFGAO010000072.1:0-6379 GCA_041568095.1 Steroidobacteraceae bacterium
CAGATCGTGGCCGATCCGCGCCTGCTCGCGGCTCGCGATCGCCAGCAGTTCCTGCTCCAGGGCCTTGCGCTCGGTCACGTCCTGCAGCACGCCGATCCAGTGCCGCTCGCCGGCGATGTCGAGGCGCGTCAGCGTCAGCGCGCCGCGGAAGCGGCGCCGGTCGCGGCGGACGCCGTCGAACTCGATACGGCTGCCTGCGCCCCGCAGCGCGCTGCGCAGGGCGCGGCGCAGGAAGGGGCGTGAGCCCGCCGCGAGCTGCCAGGCCGAGGTGCCTGCAAGCTCGCCGGGCGCGTAGCCGAACATGTCGTCGAGGGCGCGGTTCGTGTAGCGCAGGATGCCGCGGCTGTCGGTCAGCGCGACGCCCTCGGTCATGGTCTCGAGGATCTCCGCCTGCACGCGCATCCGCTCGTCGCGCTTGCGCCGCTCGGTGATGTCGCTGCAGACGGCGATGCCGCCGACGATGCGCCCCGCCGAGTCGCGCAGCGGCGCGGCCGTGCAACTCATCCAGCGGCTGCCGCCCCTGAACCCGCAGACCTCGAACTCGAGCGTGCCGGTCTCGCCGGCCAGGATGTCCCTGTGCAGCCGCCGGAACGCAGCGCGGTGGGGCGGTTGCAGCAGTTCCTCCGCCGGCAATCCCAGGATGCTGGCAACCGACTCCGCCTCGACCATCGCGAGGCCCGCGGGGTTGATGTGCCGCAGCACGCCGTCGCGATCGAGCACCATCACGCACTGGGGCTCGGCATCCAGGATGGCCTGGAAGCGCTTCTCGCTGTCGGCGAGTGCCGTCTCCATGCGGTGGCGCTGGCCGATGTCGATCGCGACGCCGTAGACGTGGCTCGCGCGGCCGTCCGGCCCGCACTCGACGACCGAGCGTTCCCACAGCAGCACCCAGCTGCCGTCGGCGTGGCGGATCCGGTACTCGAGCTCGAAGGGCTGCAGGTCCTCGAGGGCCGCGAGCAGCGTGGACCAGAAGCGGTCCAGGTCCTCGGGGTGCACGCGCTCGGCCCAGGCGTCGGGTTGCGCTGCCATCTCGGCGGCGCCGCTGCCCAGCAGCAGTTCGAGCGCACCGGCACGCTCGACGCGGTTGGTCGTGATGTCCCAGTCGTAGACGATGCCGTTCATCGCGCCGAGCGCACGCTCGAGCCTGCGCTCGGCGCGGTCCAGCCGCGTCTCGAGTTCGCGCAGTTCCGCCGGCTCCCGCGCCGGCGCCTGGTCAGCCACCGGCCGGGCCATCGCCGTTGGCCTCCTCTGCCCAGCGGACCGCATAGAGCACCAGGTCGCGCGCACTCGCCAGGCCCAGCTTCTCGCGCATGTTGCGGCGGTGCGAATCCACTGTCTTCGGGCTCATCGACAGCGCCTCGGCGATCTCGCGCGTGCCGAGCCCGCGCGCCATCTCCCGCAGCACGTCGCGCTCGCGCCCGGTCAGCACGGTCAGCGGGCCGATTGCAGCCGCGGGCGTGAACCGGCCCTGGCGGACGCGCGCGATCAGCCGCTCGCTGATCGCCGGGCTCGCGTAGGTCTCGCCGCCGGCGACCTTGCGCAGCGCGCGCAGGAATTCCGCGGGCGCTTCCTGCTTCATGATGTAGCCGTGCACGCCCAGCCCCAGCAGCCGCTCGGCATAGAGCATCTCGTCGTGCATCGACAGCACGAGGATGCGCAGTTCGGGCCAGCGGGCCCGGACCTGCTCCACCAGCGGCAGCGCGTCGCGGTCGCCGAGCGTCAGGTCGAGCACCAGCACGTCAGGCCCGGTCCTCGACAGCACTTCCAGCGCCGTGGCCTCGTCTTCCGCCTCGCCGACCACCTCGAGGTCGGGCTGCCTGCCGAGCAGGAAATTCAGCCCGTCGCGGATGACGGGATGGTCGTCGACCAGCACGATGCGAACGGTCTTCTGCACGGGGGGCCAAGGTTAGCCCATCCGGCGCGGCATCGGACAACTCGTTCCGGTGGATATCCGGCCCGGGCTCGCGGCAAACCGCGAGCCTGCGACGGATCCTGACTACAGGCCGGACGCTGCCGCCCTGCGTTAGGCGCTCAGGGCGTGACGACGACGACGAGCCGCACCGGCGCCAGGCCGCCCGCCGTCACGGTCAGCGTATGCGGGCCGGCCTCGGCCGGCAGCGCCCAGTCTGTCGCGGCGATCCCGTCCGTGCCGGTCGCCACGCTGGCGGGCTCGGCGCTGCCGTCGGCCGGGCCCGTCTCGAAGCGGACCTCGACCTCCGGCACGGGCAGGCCGACCGCGTCGACGACGCGCACCTCGGTGCGCAGCGGCCCCGCGCCCGCCACGACATCGAATGTCGCGAGCAGCGGCTCGATCCGCGCCGGCGGCCCGGCCACGACGTCCAGCGGCACCACCTGCCTCAGGTCTCCGCTCGTGACGATCACCTCGGTGCGGCCGGTCCGGCCCATCGCCGTGACGAGTCCCCGCGGCGTCACGCGCGCCAGCTGGCCGTCGGCGACATGGAAAGAGAATCGCGCGCCGCCGACCGGCCGGCCGCTCGCGTCGTTGGCCTGGACGGCCAGCTGCGCGGTCGCGCCGGCCGGCAGCCTCAGCGCGGCCGGGCGGACTTCCAGGAAGTCGGCGGCCGGCGGCGGTTCGCGGCGCTCGTCGGCGCGGCAGGCGGCGAGCAGCAGGCAGGCGGCGGAAAGTATCAGCAGTCGCATCGGCGCGATCTTGACAGCCCGGACGGCACGCGGGCAATGTCCCGCCACGATGCGCCTGCTGCCCGCGGCCCTGCTGCTGCTGATCGCTGCGCTGCCGGCAGTCCCCGCCGTCGCGGCCGACCCGCCGTCAGCCACGCCTGTCGACGCGCGCGAGGCGATCGCCGAACCCGAGTCGGTCCCGGTACGCTTCCGCGGCGAGACGCTGTTCGAGGTACGCGCGCCGCTGGGCGGCCTCGCGGTCGCCGAGCGCGCCGCCGCTATCGAGTCACGGATCTCGCTGGCGGCCGCCGGTCCCGCCGGCGCGCTGTCCGAGATCCGCTCGATCCCTGGCGCCAGCGCGCACGACGTCTACGTCGGCGAGCAGTTCATCGTCTCGGTCACCGACGCCGACGCGAACCCGCTCGGGCGCACGCGCGAGCAGTATGCGGCGGACGTGTCGGCGACGCTGCGCTCGGTGCTGGCGGTCGAGTTCGAGGGCCGCTCGCTCGCGAGCCTGCTGCGCGCAACCGCGGTCGCGATCGCCGGCACGGTCGTGTTCGTGCTGCTGGCCGGCTTTGTCTGGCGGCGCATGCAGAATTCCGAGCAACGCTGGCGCGAGCGCGAGGCCAGCACGCTCAGGACGATCTCGCTGCGCGGCCTCGACTTGCTGACGGCCGAGCACAAGATCGAGATCGTCACGGTCGTGCTGCGGGTCGGCCGCATCCTCGTCACGCTGTTCCTGACGCTGGTGTGGGCCGGCGCGACGCTCGCGCTGTTCCCGTGGACGCGCGGCTTCTCCGCCGAGATCCGCCGCGAGACGCTGGGCGCATTCCGCGAGGCCGTCGGCGGCGTGCTCGGCTACCTGCCGAACCTGCTGTCCATCGCCGTGATCGGCTTCGTGACCTACCTGCTGCTGCGCTTCGCGCGCTTCTTCTTCGAGCGCGTCCGCCGCGAGCAGATCCGGATCCCGAACTTCTACCCGGAGTGGGCCGACCCGACCTACAAGATCGTCCGCTTCGTCGGCATCGCGCTGGCGATCGTCGTGATGTACCCGTACCTGCCGGCGTCGCAGTCGGTCGCGTTCCAGGGCGTCTCGGTGCTGGTCGGCGTGCTGGTCTCGATCGGTTCCGCGTCGGCGATCGCGAACATGATCGGCGGGCTCGTGATCACGTACATGCGGGCATTCGAGGCTGGCGATCGCGTACGGATCGGCGACACCGAGGGCGACGTCATCTCGCGCGACGCCTTCGTCGTCCGGGTCCGCACGGTCAAGAACGTCGAGATCACGGTGCCGAACGCGATGGTGCTGTCCAGCCACGTGATCAATTTCAGCAAGGCCGCGCGCGACGCGGGCCTGATCCTGCACACGACAGTTACGATCGGCTACGACGTGCCCTGGCGCAAGGTGCATGAATTGCTGCTGGCCGCGGCGGCGGAGACCGAGGGGCTGGAGGCCAAGCCGGCGCCATTCGTGCTGCAGAAGTCGCTTGACGACTTCTACGTCAGCTACGAGCTGAACGCGCACACGCGCGACCCGTCGCAGATGGCGATGATCTACTCGCGCCTGCACGCGGCGATCCAGGACCGGTTCAACGAAGCCGGCGTCGAGATCATGTCGCCGCACTACCGCGCGCAGCGCGACGGCAACCAGGTAACGGTGCCGGAGCAGTACCTGCCCGGCAATTACGTCCGGCCGCGCTTCGGCCTCGACCTGCTCGGCGTGATGCCGAAGCCGGCCGGGTCCGGCCCGAAGGAAGGCGGCGGCTGACCGGCGTACAATCGGCCTCCCACACCGACGGGGCGATCCAGTGCCAAGCGCGACGATCACCGGCTGGGGCAAGTGCATGCCGCCGGCAGTCCTCTCGAACGCGGACCTCGCGAACTTCCTGGACACCGACGACGAGTGGATCCGGACGCGCACCGGCATCCACGAGCGGCGGATCTCGCACGTGCCGCTCGCCGAGCTCGGCTATGTCTCGGCCTGCCGCGCGCTGGCGGCCGCGGGGCTGGACGCCGGCGATCTCGACCTGATCGTATTCGGCACCTGCAGCATGGACGAGCAGGTCCCGAACATGGCCTCGCTGGTGCAGGCCCGGCTCGGCGCGCAGGCGGCCGGCGCGATGGACATCAACACGGCCTGCACGAGCTTCCTGTACGGGATGACGACCGCCAGCGCGATGATCCGCTCAGGCACGATCCGCAATGCGCTCGTGATCGGCGGCGAGCTGATCTCGCCGCTGATGGACTGGAAGAACCGCAACGTCTCGGTGCTGTTCGGCGATGGCTGCGCCGCCGTCGTGCTGCAGGCGACGGACCGTGACGAGGGCGTGCTCGCCGACAAGCTCGGATGCTACGGCGACATCCGCGGCATCCTGCAGGTGCACGGCATGGGCAGCCGCTACGCCAACCGCGGCTGGGTGCTCGGCGACACCGACTGGAACTTCGAGGGCCAGGAGATCTTCAAGCGCGCCGTCGTCGGCATGAGCCATGCCTGCGACACCGTGCTGCAGGCCGTGGGCCTCGGCGCGGACGACATCCACCTGGTCGTGCCGCACCAGGCCAACCTCAGGATCATCGAGGCGGTCTGCAAGCGCGCCGGCGTGCCGATGGAACGCTGCTACGTGAACGTGCAGCGCTACGGCAACATGTCGTCGGCGACGGTGCCGGTCGCGCTGGTGGAGTCCCTCGAGGAGGGCCGCGTCGCGCCGGGCTGCCTGCTGCTGCTGACCGGCTTCGGCGCCGGGCTGACCTGGTCTGCGCATGTCGTGCGCTGGGGCCAGCGGACCGAGCCGCTCGCCGCGTCGCCGGTCGAACTGCCGCCCTGCGACCGCAGCGCGCTCGAGATCGTGCAGGGCTACATCGCCGCGAAGAAGGGCTCGCGGCTCCAGGCCTAGGCGCGGTAGCGGATCACCGGGCGCGCCGCGAGGTCGCGCCAGCGCCAGCCCTCCGCCATCCCGAGGTCGATCAGCACGCCGAGTGCCTCGACCTCGTAGCCTGCGTCGGCGCAGAGCTCCGCCGAGGCCGCGAGCGTGCCGCCCGTCGCGAGCACGTCGTCGACCAGCAGCAGGCGGCCGCGGCCCTGCTGCATCTCCAGCACGCCGCTGCCGTACTCGAGCGCATAGGCCCGGTCGACGACGGGCGGCGGCAGCTTTCCCTTCTTGCGCACCGGCACGAAGCCCTTGCCGCGCCGCTGGGCCATCGCCGCCGCCAGGATGAAGCCGCGCGACTCGACGCCGGCGACCGCGTCGGCAGCTGCCCACTCGGCCTCGCTGAACAGCGCGTCGAGCGCCCCGACCGTCGCGTCGAAGTGCGAGCGCAGCAGCGGGCCGATGTCCCGGAACAGGATCCCCGGCTTCGGGAAGTCCTCGACGTCTACGACATGGCGTGCCAGTTCGTGCATGGACATCCTTCCGGGAATGCTCAGTTGCCGGCCGTCGCGGCGGCCGTGCGCTCGCGGACCCAGCGGCCGCAGCCGGCGATCGCCGCGTCGCCCTCGGCCAGCCCGCGGAACAGCGGGAACACATGCGGCATGCCGTGCCAGACCTCCAGCGTCGCCTGCGGCGCGCGCGCCGCATAGCGCACCGAGTCGTCGAGCAGCAATTCGCTGCTGCCGACCAGCACCAGCGACGGTGGCAGCCCGGCGAGGTCCTGCGACAGCGGCGACAGCCAGGGATGGTCGCGGTCGACGCCGCCGCCGTAGTAGCGCTCGAGCGAGCGCAGCGTCGCGGCGCGGAACATC
>JBFGAO010000073.1:0-6359 GCA_041568095.1 Steroidobacteraceae bacterium
GCTGTCCGCCGGCGCGGAGGCGCGCCAGTTCCGGCGCGTGCTGCAGTACGCTTACCGAGCCGGCGCCTCCGGCTACCTGGCCGGCCGCGCGATCTGGCTCGAGGCCTTCGGTCACTTCCCGGACTGGCAGGCGATTCGCGCCGCGCTGGCCGGGGCCGGCCTGGCCTATATGCGCGAGCTCAATGCACTGACCGACGCGGAAGCACTGCCCTGGCAGCGCCACCCGGCCTTCGGGCCGGCGGGCGCCAGCCTCGACCGGGCGGACGCGGGCTTCCGCCACGCTTATCCCGGATTTGGAGCCTGAATAGATGTCCCTGACCTACGCCGTACTGCCGCTGGCCCGCCCGACCTTCGACGTGCCCTTCGCCGAGCAGATGAAGGAACGGGCCTTCGCGGCGCTGGCCGAGGCCGGCATCGCGACGATCGGCCCGCGTGAACTGCTGTTCGACCGCGCGGCCGCCGAGGCCGCGCTCGCTGCGCTGGGCGGCGGCCGGAAGCCGGACCTGCTGCTGATCCTGCAGGTCACGTTCACCGACGCGACGATGACCGTGCAGGTCGCGCGCGATGCGGGCCTGCCGATCGCGCTGTGGGGGCTGCCGGAGCCGCGGATCGGCGGACGGCTGAGGCTCAATGCCTACTGCGGCATCAACCTGGCGGCGCATGCGCTCGGCCGTGCCGGCGTCGCGCACGGCTGGCTCTATGCCGACCCCAGTGCGGCGGGCCTCGCCGACTCGCTGCGCGCGCTCGCGCGGCCGGCGCAGACCTCCGCGAGCCGTGCGGCGCCGGCCGAGGGCGCCCACGACGCGCAGGCCGACCGCGCGCTCGAGGCGCTGGCCGGCAGCCGGATCACCGTCGTCGGCAAGCATCCGGACGGCTTCGACACCTGCGAGTACGACGACCGGATGCTGGCCGGGCTCGCGAAGGTGGAGGTCGACACGGTCGGCCTCGATGCGCTGTTCAGCCGCGCGCGGACTGCCGACGCTGCGCGCGTCGCGGCGGTGCGCGCGTCTGCCGGCGAGAAGGTCGCCGGGCTGGACGAGGTGGACGCGGAGCAGCTCGACCGCTCGCTGCGCGTGTTCTGCGCGCTCGAGGACCTGCAGCAGGAGGGCGGCGCGCGCGGCATGGCGGTGCGCTGCTGGCCGGAGATGTTCACCGAGTACGGCTGCGCGGCCTGCGGGCCGATGGCGATGATGAACGAGAAGAAGGTGCCGGCGGCCTGCGAGGCCGACGTCAACGGCTCGCTGACGCAGCTGCTGCTGCAGGAGCTGGCCGGCGAGCCGGCCTGGATGGCGGACCTGGTGGACATCACCGCCGAGGACGACACGGCCGTGCTGTGGCATTGCGGCCTCGCGCCGCTGTCGATGTGCGACCCGGAGGTGCGGGCCGAGGCGACCATCCACACCAACCGCCGGATGCCGCTGCTGCACCAGTTCACGATCAAGCCGGGGCGCATCACTCTGGCGCGGGTGTCCCGCGCGCGCAACGAGCCCAAGCTGATGATCGCGGGTGCCGAGGTGATCCGCGCGCCAATGCCGTTTACCGGCTGCTCCGGGACGGTGCGCTTCGACCGGCCGGCCGCCGAGGTCAGCCGGACGATCATGGAGGAGGGCCTCGAGCACCACTTCGCGCTCGCCTACGGCGACCACCGTAACGCGCTGCGCGCCGTCGCCGCGCGCTGGGAGCTGCCGGTGCTGGAACTCGCATGAGCGCGGCTTTCGCGGTCGGCACGCCGCGCTGGAGCGAAGTGCCGGCCATCGCGGTGACCGGGGCGGCGACCGTGCGCGGCTGCGAGGTCCTGCTGCCGACCGACGCAGGAACCCTGCGCCTGTCGCTGCATGCCGGCGGCCTGCGCCTGCGGCTCGGCCCCGAGCTGCCGGATTACGGGATCCTCGTCGCGCCGCCTGCGGCACTGCCACCCGAGGTCGAGGCGACCGGGCAGGGCACGCGGCTGCGGGCCGGGGATGTCGAAGTCCTGCTGGGCCACGCGCCGCTGTGCTTCGAGTTCCGCCACCGTGGCCGGCGCGTGCAGGCCTCCCCGAGCGACGGGCATTTCGTACGCCGCTTCCGCGTGCCGCCCTTCGCCCGGCTCGGCGAGGGCTACCTGGTCGCGCTGGAGCTGGGCCACGAGACGCCGGTCTACGGCCTCGGCGAGAAGTGGGGCCGGCTCGACAAGCGCGGCCAGCTGCTGCGCTCCTGGAACTCGGACGCGCTGGGCGTCAATGCCGAAGTCAGCTACAAGAACACGCCCTTCGCGTGGAGCCCGGACGGCTGGAGCGCGTTCGCGCACACCTGCGCCCCGGTCACGCACGCGGTCGGCCATGCGCCCTGGTCGCAGCGCGCCTACTGCCTGTGGGTGGAGCAGGGCGGGCTCGACCTGTTCCTGGCGGCCGGCCAGGACGGCGCGGAACTGATCGGCGCGCACACGGCGCTGACCGGGCGCGCGGCGCTGCCGCCGTTCTGGAGCCTGGGCGTGATCCTGTCGCGGGCCTACTACCGCAACGCCGACGAGATCCTCGCCGTCGCGCGCGAGGTTCGCGAGCGCGGCATGCCCTGCGACGTGATCACCTTCGACGGGCGCGCCTGGCAGGACACGCGCACGCGTTTCGCCTTCGAGTGGGACCCGTCCCGTTACCCGGACCCGAAGGCCGTGCTCGACCAGCTGAAGGCCCTGGGTTTCCGGGTCTGCGTCTGGGAATATCCGCTGGTCTCGGTCGAGAACCCGCTGCACGCCGAGATGGCGGCAAAGGGCTGGCTGCTGATGGACGCCGCGACCGGCCAGCCCGCGCGCTACCGCTGGGACCCGGAACCCTTCGGAAAGGTGCTGACGCCGCTGCCCGAGTCGGGCCTGGTCGATTTCACGCAGCCGGAGGCCTACGCCTGGTGGCGCGACCGGCACCGCGAGCTGTTCGAGGCCGGCGTGGACATGATCAAGGCCGACTTCGGCGAGCAGGTCGAGGACGGCATGGTTGCCAGCGACGGCAGCAGCGGCACCGCGCTGCACAACGCCTACGCGCTGCTCTACAACCGCTGCGTCTATGAAGCGGCCGAGCGCCACTGCCCGTCGGGAGCCTTCCTGTTCAGCCGCGCGGCCTGGAGCGGCCAGCAGCGCTACCCATCGCCATGGGGCGGCGACCCGCAGGCCGACTGGGGCGGGCTCGCGGCCAGCCTGCGCGGCGGGTTGTCCTGGGGACTCAGCGGCGGGCCGTTTTATGCGACCGACGTCGGCGGCTTCTACGGCGACCAGCGCGACCCCGTGCTGTACGCGCGCTGGGCACAGGCTGCGGTGTATTCGGCGCACATGCGCCTGCACGGTATCGGCCAGCGCGAGCCCTGGTCCTATGCGCCAGAGGCCGAGGCGGCGGCGCGAGCGGCGCTGGAACTGCGCTACCGGCTGCTGCCCTGCCTGTGGCGGGCGATGCAGCAGGCCGTCGAGACGGGCCTGCCGGTGCAGCGCCCGATGGTGCTGGCACGGCCTGGGGAGCGGACCGGCTGGGCCTTCGAGCAGCAATTCTTCCTCGGCGAAGATCTGCTGGTCGCGCCCTGCCTGTCGCCGGACGGGAAGGTCGAGGCCTGGCTGCCCGACGGGGACTGGTACCGCTTCCCGGGCGGCGAGCGCCTCGACGGCGGCCGCTGCCACCGGCTGCGGCTCGCGCTGGACGAGACGGCCGTGTTCGCGCCGGCCGGCGCGAAAATCCCGCTCGGCCCGGCCGTTTCCCGCACCGGCGAGCTGGGCCCGGATCCGCGGGTCGAGGGCCACTGGGTCGCCGGCCAGAGCCGGGGGCTCTTAAGTCTTATATAAGGGTTGTAAGACATAGAAATGCCGTGCTAGTGTCGCGGCGACCCGCGGGGCCGGCTGGCCGGCATCCGCGGCAAGAGCAATACCAGCCGCCGTCCGGACGGCGGTCCTTTGACTGGGGGAGTCCTAGACCATGAACGTCCATCGCAGCCCGGCCCCGGCCCGTTCACCGCTCGCGCTCGCCGTACTCGCCGCCCTCGCGGCCGCACCGGCCGCGGCACAGGAGCGCGCCCTGCTCGGCGAAATCGTCGTGACCGCGCAGAAGCGCGAGCAGCGGCTGCAGGACGTGCCGATCGCGGTTTCCGTCATCGACGGCAGCCTGGTCGAGTCGGTCGGCGGCTTCAACGCCGAGTCGCTGAAGCAGCTGGTGCCGTCGCTGAACATCCGCAAGACCAACACGCAGCTGAACCAGGCGATCTTCCTGCGCGGCGTCGGCACGATCAACTTCGCGATCGCGGCGCAGCCGAGCGTCGCCTTCGTGCTGGACGGCGTCGTGCTCTCTTCGGCCGGCGAGGCCTTCGGCGACATGTACGACGTCGAGCGCGTCGAGGTGCTGCGCGGCCCGCAGGGCACGCTGTTCGGCAAGAACTCGTCGGCCGGCGTCGTCAACGTCGTCTCGAAGATGCCGGGCAGCGAGTTCGGCGGCTATGTCGACGCCCAGTGGTACGAGGACAACGAGAAGCGGATCAAGGCCGCCATCGACATCCCGGTCTCGGACAAGCTGCGCACGCGCACGACCGTCACCTGGGGCGACTTCGACGGCTACATCGACAACATCTCGACGACAGCCGCCGGCGGCAAGCTGAACGGCTACGACCGCTGGGGCATCCGCAGCATCTGGGTCGCCGAGCCGAGCGAGCGGACCAAGTGGACCTTCATCGGCGACTACCGCAAGTCGGACGACAACTGCTGCGTCGAAGTCATCGGCACGCCGTTCACCCTGTCCGGCGCCAACGTGCCGGCCAGGACGGCGGCATTCACGTCGCTGCTGAGCGGCACCGACTTCGCGATGGGCGACAAGGCCCGCAAGGTCAAGCAGAACTTCGTGATGCGCTCCGAGGAGGAGGCCTGGGGGCTGTCCGCGCAGGCCGACATCGACCTCGGCCGGCACATGCTGACCTCGATCACGGCCTATCGCACCTGGGACTCGGTCGAGTTCCGCGAGGGCGACTGGCTGGACCGCACCGCACCCTATGTCGGCAACGAGTTCGCGCAGCTGCACGACTTCGGTCCGCAGACCCAGGAGACCTTCTCGCAGGAACTGCGTATCGCGTCGCCGGGCGGCGAGACCATCGACTACGTCGCCGGCCTGTACTACTCGAATACGGACGCCGAGCGCTTCTTCCAGCGCGACACCATCGTCTGCCGCTCGACCACGGCGCCGGCGGACGCGACCGGGCTGAGCCCCTGCACCGCGGGGGTCTCGGTCGTCGAATCGCAGTCCGCGAGTGCGCTGTTCCCGGCCGAGTTCGAGAACTACGCGGTGTTCGCGGACGGCACGTTCAACATGTCCGACCGCTGGCGGCTGATTGCGGGCCTGCGCTGGACCAAGGACGATCTGAGCTACAAGCACACCTACAACTTCTCGCCGCGGCCCGGCCCGGGCATCCGCGCCAACACTGACGACGAGTGCAACGGCACCGTCGGCACCTGCCCCGGCAACACGCGCACGATCAGCGACAGCAACAGCTCGGACGAGTTCTCCGGGCGCGCCGGCCTGCAGGTCGACGTGACCGACAGGCTGATGGCCTACGCGTCGTATGCGCGCGGCTACAAGGGGCCGGCCTTCAACGTCTTCTTCAACATGCGCAAGCCGAACAACACGCCTGTCATCGATGCGGAGACGGCCGACTCCTTCGAGATCGGCTTCAAGTCGACGCTGGCGGATGGCCGGGTGCTGCTGAACGCGGCGGCCTTCAAGGCGAAGTACGACAACTTCCAGGCCAACAACTTCCTGTTCCTGAACAACGTCCTGATCACGACGCTGACCAACGCTGGCGAGGTCTCGACCGAGGGCTTCGAGGTGGACTTCCTGGCACGGCCGACCGACCGGCTGTCGCTGTCGGGCGGCATCGCCTACGCGGACGCGCAGGTGGACCGCTTCTTCACGCCGCCGGGCCAGACGCCGACCATCGCCGACGGCAGCAAGCTGCCGCTGGCGCCGGAGTGGAAGGCCTCGCTCGCGGCCGACTACCTGATCCCGCTCGGCAACGTGGACATCCGGCCGTCGCTGCTGTTCGTCTACACCGACGACCAGTTCGCCGACCTGATCACGAAGACGAACACCGCGGCTCTGGCCCTGGTGAAGATCCCGTCGTATTCGACGGTGGACCTGGCGGTCGCGATCTCCGACAAGGACGACCGCTACCGGCTGACGCTGGTGGGCCGCAACCTGGGCGACGAGAGCTTCGCGGCGCTGGTGACGCGCGGCGGGCCGGGCGGCGCGCCGCGACTGCAGATCCCGCGCGATGCCGACCGCTACTTCGGCCTGCAATTCCGGGCCAGGTTCGGCGACCGCTGATCCTTGACGGCCGCACGCGGCTGACTGACAGTCACCGCGTGA
>JBFGAO010000074.1:0-6351 GCA_041568095.1 Steroidobacteraceae bacterium
CGCCTGCACGGCAATCTCCGCCGTTTCCAGGTCGCGTATCTCGCCCACCATCACCACATCGGGGTCCTGGCGTAGGATGGCACGCAGTCCGCGGGCGAAAGTCATCTCGACCTTGGTGTTGACCTGGGTCTGGCCGATGCCGTCGATGTAGTACTCGATCGGGTCCTCGACCGTCATGATGTTGCGGGTCCGGTCGTTGATCCGCTCCAGCGCCGCGTACAGCGTCGTCGTCTTGCCGGAGCCGGTCGGGCCGGTCACCAGGATGATGCCGTGCGGCTTGTGGATCAGGTCGTCGATCATGCCCTGCACGCGCGGCTCCATGCCGAGCGAGGCGAGGTCGAGCCGGCCCGCCTGCTTGTCGAGCAGGCGCAGCACGACGCGCTCGCCGTGCCCCGACGGGATCGTCGACACGCGCACGTCGACCGCGCGCCCGGCGATGCGCAGGCTGATCCGGCCGTCCTGAGGCAGCCGCTTCTCGGCGATGTCGAGCCGCGACATCACCTTGATCCGGGAGATCAGCAGCGGCGCGACCGCGCGCTTGGTCTGCAGCACCTCGCGCAGCACCCCGTCCACGCGGAAGCGGACCACGAGCCGGTTCTCGTAGGGCTCGACGTGGATGTCGGACGCGTTCTCCTTGATGGCCTGGGTCAGCACCGCGTTGATCAGCCGGATCACCGGCGCGTCGTCCTCGCTCTCGAGCAGGTCCGACGGCTCGGGCAGCCCCTCGGCCAGCCCCGCCAGGTCGGTCTCGCCCTCGATGCCCTCGACGATCTGGCCAGCCTCGCCGCTGCCGCTCTCGTAGGCCTTGCGCAGCATGTCGTCGAAGGCTGCGGCGGTCGCGCGCTCGATCACGAGCGGCATGCCGAGGAAGCGGCGCAATTCGGCGACCGCGGCCGGGCTCGCGCCCTCGCGGTAGACGACCTGGGCGCGGCCCTCGGTCACGGCGCGGACGATCACGCCGTGGCGCTTGGCGAACGCGAAGGGCAGGCGCGCCGGCGCCGACGTGGCCGGGGGCTGGGCACTCATCCGCGGGCCGCCGTCATTCAGTCGGTTCCCGCGGCGCCTCGGCGGTGCCGGGCGGCGGCGCGCCCGGCGTGCCGGGTGCGGTGCGCGGCGCGGTCGGGCCGACCAGCGGCGGCAGTGTCGGCTGCTGCTCGGACGGCATCAGCTTGACCTTGCCGCCGCGCTGCTGCTGCAGGCCGCGCATGTAGTTGTACTTGGCGTTGGTCTCGATCGCGGCCGCCTGCTCGTCCCGCAGGATCCGCGGCCGGATGAACACCAGCAGGTTGGTCTTGACCTTCTTGGTGCTGCGGACGCGGAACAGCTCGCCGAGCAGCGGGATCCGGCCCAGCCCCGGCACGCGCTGCTCGGTTTCCTGCAGGTCGTCCGAAATCAGCCCGCCCAGGATGATCATGCCGCCGTCGTCCACCAGCACGCGGGTGCTGATCGTGCGCTTGTTCGTGATCAGGTCCACGGCGCCCTGCGAGCTGGCCGCGAGGCTGGACGCCTCCTGCTCGATCTTGACGAGGATCGTGTCGTCGTCGGTGATCTGCGGCGTGATCTTCAGGATCGTGCCGACTTCCTCGCGCTGGATCGTCTGGAACGGGTTCAGCTGGCCCTGGTTGGCGCCGGTGTTCGTGAACTGGCCAGTCAGGAACGGCACCTCCTGCGCAACCTTGATCTGCGCCTCCTCGTTGTCCATCGTGATGATCGACGGCACCGACACCACGTTGGTGCTGCCGTCGCCGCGCAGCGCGCGCAGGATGCCGCCGAAGTTCGTGCCCGAATCCTTGATCCGCGCGCCGCCGACCGTCAGCCCGCCCGGCGCAGCCGTGACCGACGACGGGTCGTCGAGGCCGCGCGCGACGTCGGCCAGGCTCACGTTGCCGATCGGCTGGTTGAACAGGCCGATCAGGAAATCGTCCTGCGTGCCGTCGACGAACCAGTTGACGCCGAGGTCGGCCGTCGCGTCGGAGGACACCTCGACGATCAGCGCCTCGACCAGCACCTGCTTGCGCCGGATGTCGAGCCGGTCGACGACCTGCATCAGCGAGCGCATCGCCTTCGGCGGCGCCGTGACCACGATCGCGTTGGTCTGCGGCTCGGCCCAGATCGTCACCTCGCGTCCGGCGCCCGCCGCGCCGGCCTGGCCCGGCTGCCCGGCCGCGCCGGCCTGCGCCTGCTCCTTCAGCTTGGCCGCCAGTTTCTCCGCGTCCGCGTAGCGCAGGTAGCGGACCTGCGTGTCGCCGCCGGACTCCAGCGGCGTGTCGAGGTGCGTGACCAGCGTCCGGTAGCGCAGCCGCTGCGACTCCTCGCCGCCGATCAGCACGCTGTTGGTCCGCTCGTCGGCGACGATCCGCGGCCCGCCGCCGCCCTCGGCGCCCTGCGCCGTGGTCAGCGTGTTGACGACGCGGACGATCTCGGCCGCCGAGGCGTGCTCGAGGCGCACGATGTCGACGTCGCCGTCGCCGGCACGGTCGATGCGGCTGACGATCCTGAGCATCCGGTTCACGTTCGACGCGCGGTCCGAGATGATCAGCATGTTCGAGCTGGGGTAGGCGGCGAGGTGACCGTACTGCGGGATCAGCGGGCGCAGGATCGGCACCAGCTGGGCGGCAGACACGTTCCGCACCTGCACGACCTGCGTGACGATCTCGTCGGAAGTCGCGCTGACCTGGTCAGGCAGGTCGTTCGCCGGCAACTGCCGGGCCGTTGCGTCCGGCAGGATCTTGATCACGTCCCCGGCCGGCACCGCGACGAAGCCGTGCACCTGCAGGATCGCGAGGAAGGCCTCGTAGAAGGCCGCCGGGCTCATCGGCGTCGTCGACAGCATCGTCACCTGCGCGCGCACGCGCGGGTCGACGATGAAGTTCCTGCCGGTGACCTGGCTGACCGCCTCGATGACCTGGCCCAGGTCGGCGTCCTTGTAGTTCGGCGTGATCTGCGGTCCCTGCTGGGCTGCCGCTGCCAGCGGCAGCGACAGGAACAGCAGCAGGGCGAGTCGGGCTGGTCGAGTCATGACGGGTTACCCTTGATTGAGGCGGTGCCTCACTCCGTTGCGTCGTTGGGCGACATCTGCGGCGGCTCGTTGACCGGCATCAGTTCCTGCGTGACGTTGGACGAGTCGATCGCAAGCTGCTGCGCCTGGCCATTGCGCTCTATGGACAGCGTCACGGCGCCGCCCATGCCGATGGCGCGCAGCGTGTCGAGGCCGCGGTTCGGGTCGTCGAGCGGCACGCCGTTGACCGCCGTGACCAGGTCGCCGGGCTGCAGGCCCAGCCGCGCGAACTGCGCGCGGTTGCGTCCCGGGTAGACGCGGTAGCCGCGCTGCTGGCCGCCGGCGAAGACCGGCTGCGGCCGCATCACCTCGCTGATCGCCGACGGGTCCTGCGCCAGCAGCTCGCGCACGCCCTCGACCAGCGACGGCGCCTGCTGCGGCACTCCCTGCTGGTAGGTGACCGGTGCGGGGCCGCCGGCGCCGCTCAGGCGCGGCAGCGACAGCGACTCGCGCAGGCCGCCGCGCTCCAGGATCACCCGGTCGGGGTAGACCGCCACGAGCCGTGCGCCGCCCGGTAGCGTGCTGCCGGTCGCATAGACGCGGCCGGCCTGTGCGCTGGCCCCGATGATCGCCCAGCCGCGCTCCGGCTCGTGGCCGGCCAGCGTGCCGGCCAGCACCAGGTTGGCGGTGGTCGCCGGCGCAAGCCCCGGGCCGCCGCTCACCGCGGCGACGCCGAACAGGTGTGCATTGACGATCGCGGCCAGGTCAACCGCCGCCGTCGGCGCCTGGGGCGCATGGGCCCCTGGCAGGTCGCCACCGCTGTCGGCGGCGGGGGCGAGCACTCGCCACAGCAGGCTCGCGAGCTGGGCGGCCAGCACGAGCACGAGCAGCAGCGCCACCAGCGCCGGGGCCGACGCGGCGAGCGCCTGCCGCCAGTCGCCATCGGCACGGCGCAGCGGAGCGATCATTCTGGCGGCCAGCTCCATGCGGTCCCTTGCGTCCCCCCTGATCCGCGACATGATACGGGCTGCCGCGCAGCGGCCACAAGGCGCGCGATACCGGGAAATCGAAGCAGGCACGGGCACTTGTGCGACACTTCTCAGGCTCGTCGCCGCGCTGGCCGCGCGCGTGGAAAAGCGGGGCACCTTCCCTTGTCTCCCCCGGTCTACACCCCTATAACATGGTCTGGTGCGTGTGCCGGGGATCCGGATGGGCGTGGGACAGGAAGGCGAGGGTTCGCAAGGCGGCCACAGCCTGGTCGTCGAGGAGGCACGGCCGCGGCTGAAGAAGCCGCCGCTGTTCAAGGTCGTGCTGCTGAACGACGACTACACGCCGATGGAGTTCGTCGTCGACGTGCTGGAACGGATCTTCGCGCTGGACCGGACGCGCGCGACGCGGATCATGCTCGAGGTGCACACGCGCGGAAAGGGCGTCTGCGGCGTGTTCACCTACGAGATCGCGGAGACCAAGGTCGCGCAGGTGACGACCTACGCCCGGCAGCACCAGCACCCGCTGCTGTGCACGATGGAGGAGACCTGATTGCTGTCCAGTGAGCTCGAATACTGCCTGAACGAGGCCTTCCAGCGGGCGCGCGACGAGCGGCATGAATACATGACCGTCGAGCACCTGCTGCTGGCGATCGTCGACGCGCCGCGCGTGCGCGAGATCCTGTCCGCCTGCGGCGCCGACCTGCCGCGGCTGCAGCAGGACCTGCAGAAGTTCATCATCGAGACGACGCCGTCGCTGCCGGCCGACGACGACCGCGAGGTACAGCCGACGCTGGGCTTCCAGCGCGTGCTGCAGCGGGCCGTGTTCCACGTGCAGTCCAGCGGCAAGAAGGAAGTGACGGTCTCGAACGTGCTGGTCGCGATCTTCAGCGAGAAGCAGTCGCATGCCGCCTACCTGCTGTCGATGCAGGACGTCACGCGCCTCGACGTCGTCAACTACATCTCGCACGGCCTGCCGGACAGCCGCGAGCGGCGCAGCGCCGCTGCCGAGGAGGCGGTCGACGCGGAGCGCGAACCCGAGCCCGGGGCCGACGCGCTGTCGAAGTACTGCACGAACCTCAACGAGATGGCCGTGGCCGGGCGGGTCGACCCGCTGATCGGCCGCCAGCTCGAGGTGCAGCGCACGATCGAGATCCTGTGCCGGCGGCGCAAGAACAACCCGCTCTATGTCGGCGAGGCCGGCGTCGGCAAGACCGCGATCGCCGAGGGCCTGGCGCGGCTCGTCGTCGAGGGCCAGGTGCCCGAGGTGCTCGCCGACTCGACGATCTATGCGCTGGACATGGGCGCGCTGATCGCGGGCACCAAATACCGCGGTGACTTCGAGAAACGGCTCAAGGGCGTCATCGGAGAGCTCAAGAAGATCGCGGGCGCGGTGCTGTTCATCGACGAGATCCACACGGTGATCGGCGCTGGCGCCGCTTCGGGCGGCGTCATGGACGCATCGAACCTGATCAAGCCGGTGCTGGCCAGCGGCGAGCTGCGCTGCATCGGCTCGACGACCTACCAGGAGTATCGCGGCATCTTCGAGAAGGACCACGCACTGGCGCGGCGCTTCCAGAAGATCGACGTGGTCGAGCCCACCGTCGCCGAGACGGTCGAGATCCTGAAGGGCCTGCGCTCGCGCTTCGAGGAGTACCACGGCGTGCGCTACACCGACGAGGCGCTGGCCGCGGCGGCCGAATTGTCCGAGCGCCACATCAACGACCGGCACCTGCCCGACAAGGCGATCGACGTCGTCGACGAGGCTGGGGCCTCGCTGCGGCTGAAGCCCGCCGCGGAGCGCGAGGAGACCGTCGACACCGGCCACATCGAGGCCGTCATCGCACGCATCGCGCGAATCCCGCCGAAGGCGGTGTCGACGTCCGACCGCGAGGTGCTGCAGAACCTGCAGCGCAACCTGAAGCTGGTGATCTACGGCCAGGACCCGGCGATCGACGCGCTCGCCGCCGCGATCAAGATGGCGCGCGCCGGGCTCGGCACCGAGCAGCACCCGGTCGGCTCCTTCCTGTTCTCCGGCCCGACCGGCGTCGGCAAGACCGAGGTGTCGCGGCAGCTCGCGCTGGCGCTGGGTGTCGAGTTCATCCGCTTCGACATGTCCGAGTACATGGAGCGGCACACGGTGTCGCGGCTGATCGGCGCGCCGCCCGGCTACGTCGGCTTCGACCAGGGCGGCCTGCTGACCGACGCGGTCGCGAAGCACCCGCACAGCGTGCTGCTGCTCGACGAGATCGAGAAGGCGCACCCGGACGTCTTCAACATCCTGCTGCAGGTGATGGACCACGGAAAACTGACCGACCACAACGGCAAGACGGTCGATTTCCGCAACGTTATCCTCATCATTACGAC
>JBFGAO010000075.1:0-6290 GCA_041568095.1 Steroidobacteraceae bacterium
CATCGAGCAGCTGTCCGAGGAGCAGCGCCGCGTCGCGCGGCTGCGCGGCGACCTGTCGCTGATCCGCGGCGAGTACGATGCCAGCCGCACCGAGGCCGAGTCGCTGGAGAAGGTCACCGGCACGCTGCAGCAGGCGCGGCAGTCGCTGACCGACGAGATGAAGCGGCTGCTCGGCGCCGGCTTCCGGCGCAGCGCGGACCAGCCGGTCGGCGGCATCCCGGTCGACAGCGAGTACATCATCTTCATCGTCGACACGTCGGGATCGATGCAGACTTTCAGCTGGCGGCGCGCGGCGCAGAAGATGGAGGAAGTGCTGGACGTCCACCCGCAGGTCAAGGGCATCCAGATCATGGACGACATGGGTGGCTACATGTTCTCCGAGTACCGCGGCAAGTGGATCCCCGACACGCCGGCGCGGCGCCGGGTGATCCTGGACCGCTTCCGTGGCTGGCAGGCGTTCTCGAACTCGAGCCCGGTCGAAGGCATCATCGCGGCGATCCGGACCTTCTGGTCGCGCGAGCACAGCATCAGCATCTACGTGCTCGGCGACGAGTTCACGGGGCCGTCGATCCAGGACGTCGTCGAAACTGTCGATCGAATCAACCGGACCGACCGCTCGGGCGAGCGGGCAGTCCGGATACATGCGATCGGTTTCCCGCTGGGCGCGAACGTTCCGCAGTACACGAGCATTCGCTATGCGACGCTGATGCGCATACTCTGTGCGAGGAACGGCGGAACCTTCGTCGGGCTCACCGAGGAAGCGCACGAGGGCAGGCGGCGCAGTTGAGCACGGGGGGAACGGACGAGATGGCACACCGGGGCGCATTGGCGATGCTGGCGGCGCTTGCGCTGCTGGCCGGCTGCATGGGCACGCGCGTCGAGCCGCAGACGCAGCTGCCGCCGCCGCTGATCGACCGGGTGCCGGTCCGGGTCGGCGTGCACTACCCGGAGGAGTTCCGGACCTACGTGCACAAGGAAAAGCGCTACGGCACCAGCTACGAGATCATGCTGGGCCCGGCCCACGTCAAGAACCTGGACTGGCTGCTAGCGGCGATGTTCGACAAGGTCGTCACCGTCGACGACCCGGCCGACGCCCGCAACATGCAGCCGCCGCTCGCGATGGTGCTGCAGCCGCGCTTCGAGGAGTACTCGTTCCTGACGCCGCGCGACGTCGCCGGCGAGGCCTTCATCGTGACGATCCGCTACCTGCTGTCCGTCTATGACGGCAGCGGCGCGCCGGTCGACGCCTTCGCGTTCACCGGCTACGGGCGCGAGAAGGGCGGTGGCATTGCGACGGCCGAGCCGCTGAAGCGCGCGACGCAGCGGGCGATGCGCGATGCCGGCGCCAAGGTCGCGGTCGAGTTCCCGGAGATGGACGCGATCCGGCTGCTGCTGCGCGGCCACGCGGAGGCGGCCCGCCCGTCAGCCCCCGGAGGCTGAGTCCGTCGCGGGCTGCTCCAGCTCGCTCCAGGTGCCGGTGAACTTCAGGCCGGTCGTCGCGACCGGCTTGCCGTCCTCGATGCGCGGGCTGTAGATCGCGCGCTCCAGCGCGCGGCGCACCTGGCCCACCTGCACTTCCGACATGTCCGTCTGGACGAGCACGACGTCGGTGGTCCTGCCGTCCTCGTTGACCGAGAAATCGAGCTCGGCCGTGCGTGTGATGACCTTGCCCGGCACGGACAGCCGGCCGCGCACCGAGGCCGGCGGTATCCGGTAGAAAATCAGCCGCGGCGACGCAAGCGGGTTCGGGTCGTCGGGCCCGGCCGGGTAGGTCTGCCAGGCCTCGGTGTAGTGGGGCATTGCCGCTTCCGGGCGCCCGGCGGCCATGAACCAGTCGCCCATCTCTATAAGCGCCTGCGCCATCAGCTTCGGCGGCGGGTCCGCGGCCTGGCGCAGCATCTCAAGCGCTTCTTCGATCGCGCGCTGCCCGCCGCGCCGCGGGCCCGGCGCGCTGTAGACGACCGGCAGCCGCGGCGGCAACAGCGTCCGGTTCGTGACCGGGTCGCGGGCGATCGCCGGTTCTTCCAGCGAGTCGGGGTCCAGCGTGTACTGCATCCGGTGCGTGCGCCCGACACCGAGCAGCGCGGCGATCGTGGCAGGGTTGAAGCCGCCGCCCTCCTGCATGCTGACGTCGCGCATCCGCAGGTACAGCGCGCGCGCCGACAGGTACTGGCCCTGCGATTCGTGCAGCGACGCGAGCCGGCCCAGCACCGGCAGCGTGCGCGGATCGTCGGGGCCGAAGTTGTACTCGGCGATCTGCAGCACGTATCGGTACTGCATCTCGACGCCGCCAGGCTCGCCGAGCGCCTGGTAGCTCGTGATCATCGGCTCGATCAGGCCCATCTGGTCGAGGTTGAACAGGCCCTCGGCGCGGCGACTGACCGCGGCAGCGCGCTGCAGGTACTCGATCGCGCGTGCGTGCTGGTCCTGGGCCGCGTAGACGCTGCCGAGGCCCGCCAGCGCCGGGATCAGCCGGCGCGACGAGATGCCCTGCGTCATCTCGAGCAGTTCCAGCGACGCCAGGTAGCTGGCCTCGGCGGCCTCGAAGTCGCCGAGACGCAGCTGCGTCGCGCCGAGGTTGTTGTAGGCCGTGGGCAGCTCCCGCTCTCGTTCGCGCTCGTCCTCCTCCATCGTCATGCGCAGGACCTGCTGGGCCAGCGGCAGCGCCTCTGCGTAGCGGCCGGCGTGGAACAGCGCGCGGAACTCGTCGTAGGTCTCGATCCGCGACAGCGGCGTGATGGGCGCCGGCTGCGCAACAGCCGGCGAGGCTGCCGGGACGGCGGCGGGCGGTGGGGCGGCCTCCGGCTGCTGGGCGGCGGCCAGCGGCACGAACAGCAGGGTGGCTAGCAATGTCCTCATCGTCATCGGGATAGACCGCGGGCACCGGCGCCCGTTCCACGCTCGAACACCGCGATCAGGCCTCCCGCGGCGACAGCCAGCAGCGGATCGGTCACGTCGGCCAGGTGGCCCGGCAGCCAGGTCTGCAGCAGTTCGACGGTGAATACGATACCACCGCCGACCAGCGTCGCCGCCAGCACGCTGAAGCCGGAGCGCACCAGCAGCCACACCAGGCTGCCGTACTGGAAGCAGCGCAGGAACATCTCCGTCAGGTTGGCGGCCCGGTAGCGCGTGATGGACTCGCCGAAAGGCACCAGCGCGAAGCGGTCCTGGGCCAGCTGGAAGTCGAAGGGCGCGAGGCCGCTGATGGCGATCAGCAGCACCAGCGCCCAGGCCAGCGCGGCGGCGGCGCGGCGCAGGTCGAGCCGCAGCAGGGCCGGCGCGAGCAGCAGCGTCGCCCCCATGCCGATGATCTCGGACGGCTCCAGCGCCAGCCCGGCGAACAGCACGCGGCCCAGCAGCACAGCGCCCATGGCCAGTGCGGCGGCCGCAACGGCGCGACCGGGGCGCGCGATGCGCTCGAAGGCGAGCACGATCACCAGCCACGCCAGCAAGTGCGGCAGCACGGCAACCGGGTCCAGCCTCGGACCCTCGGACCGCGGCGCGAAGGCCGAGCGCCACTTGCCCGCGTCGATCACCGGCGCGAACGGTGCCAGCCGGTAGCCGGCCCAGGACAGCACCAGCGCCGCGGCGACCGGGTGCTCGAAGACGCGGCCCAGCGCCGACAGGCGCAGCCGGCGATGGGTGCCGGCGATGGCCAGCGCGAGCAGGCCGCCGCCCAGCGCGCCGATGGTGTTGAAGGTGACGTCGGACAGGCTCGCGACGCGCCGCGTCTCGATCAGCTGCAGCACCTCGATGGACAGGGACAGCAGCGCACCCGCCACGGCGGCGACCAGTGCCGCGAGCAGCCCGCCGAGGCGCGGCGCCAGCAGCCAGGCCAGGCAGGCGCCGAACGGCAGGTACAGCAGCACGTTGGCGGCGATGTCGCTGCGGGTCGTCCGCGACCAGCTCAGTTGCCCGAGCAGCGCCGGCAGGCTGCCGGCGTCGACGGCGGCGAAGCGGAACGGGTACAGGGTCCCGTAGACGATCAGGAACACCACGACCGCGAGCAACCACGCGGCTGTCCTGGCACTCGCATCCGCCACGTCGGTCTCCTGCCCCCGGGGAACCCGATTGTCCGGCGCGCCGGCGCCGGCGGCAACGGATTCAGTCCTGTTCGCGGCGCCCGAAGGTCTCGCCGAAGAAGTCGCCGGGCAGCCAGGCGGGGCGGCCGTCGTCGTTGGCGATCGCCAGCCCGAGCCGCGCGTTGACCCGCGCATGCCGCGCCAGCGAGGGCCAGTGGATCGGCAGCGTGATCTCGTCGCTCGGCATGTGGTAGTCACGCAGCAGGAACTGCCGGCGCAGGGCGGCCGCGTCGACCAGCGGGTCCGAGGACATCGCGCCGGTGTCGACGTAGATCGCCGGGATGCCCTGGCGGACGAAGGAGTACTGGTCGCTGCGCACGAAGATGACTTCCTCGGGCATCTCGTCGGGCGCCTCCACGAGGCCTTCGGCTGCCAGCGCCGCGCGGGCGACGGGCCCGAGCGTCGTGTGCTCGGCGCCGTACAGCGTCAGCCCCGCGACCGGGTACAGCGCGACGGGCATGTCGGTGTTGACGTTCGCGACCAGCCTGCCGCCCGGCACCGACGGATTGCGCGCGAAATGGTCCGAGCCCAGCAGGCCGCGCTCCTCGGCCGTCACCGCGACGAACAGCAGCGAGCGCCGCGGCGCGATCCGGGAGGCCGCGAGCATCCTCGCGGTCTCCAGCATCATCGCGATGCCGGTCGCGTTGTCGAGCGCGCCGTTGTAGATCACGTCGCCATTGACCGCGGCGCCGCGGCCGATGTGGTCCAGGTGGGCCGTGAACACGATGTACTCGTCGGCGAGCGCCGCGTCGGCGCCGCGCAGCATGCCGACGACGTTGGCGCTCGTGGCGCGGTTCAGCGTGTTGCGCAGCGACAGCGTCAGCCGCGCCGGCAGTTCGAAGGACTCGCTGCGATCCTCGCGCGCGGCGCGGAACAGCTCCTCGACGTCGCGCGATCCGGCAAACAGGCGGTGGGCGGCCGCGCGGCTGACGGAGGCCGAGCCGCGGATGCCGAGGTAGGCGTCCCTGGGCTCGCCGGCGGCGTCGAGCAGCCGCATCCGCGGCACCCAGGACAGCCGCTGCTTGCGGGCCCAGGGCACGCGCTGCTCTTCCTCCGGCGTGTCGATGCTGACGATGCCGACCGCGTCGCGCGCAGCCAGCGCCTCGACCTTGGAGCGCGACGAATAGTGCGCGCGCTGGCTGGCGGGGAAGCGCGCCGGCGCGCCGTCCAGCACGACGGCGATCTTGCCGGCGACGTCGACGCCGGCAAAGTCGTCGTGGTCGAGCGCCGGTGCATGGATGCCGTAGCCGAGGAACACGGCGGGCGCCGTGACGTCGCTGGCATGGCCGCCGAACCAGAAGCCGGGGATGAAGTCCGCAACCGGCTCCAGCGCGTCGTCGCGACCGCGCGCACGGTGCACGACCAGCCGCGCCGCGGGCAGCACCCGCGTCGCCTCCAGCAATTCGACCTGCTGCAGCCAGCCGCCGTCGTCGCCGGCCGGCTCGAGTCCCGCGGCAAGCATCTGGCTTGCGACATAGCGCGCCGCGAGGTCGTAGCCGCGCGAGCCGGCCGCGCGGCCCTCGAGCAGGTCGTCGGACAGGAACTGGACGTGCGCGCGCAGTGCGTCGGCCGAGGCTTCCGGCAGCGGGTCGGCCTGCGCGGGCGACAGTGCGAGCAGCGCGGTCAGCGCGAGGAAGGGGCGGGTCATGCGGAGATTCCGTCGTGCAAGGGTCGGACAGTGTACTGCGGCGCGGCCGCATGTCTGCTGCGCTAAGCTTCCCGCGCATGACGTCGTGGCCATCGTACGGGCGCGGCCTGCGGGCCGCCGCGCTGCTCTGCACCGCCCTGCTCGCGGTCGGCTGCGCCGCGACGCCACCGCGCGCGAGCGCGCCGGTGCCATCCGCACAGCCGTCGCCGGCAGCCGACCCGCTCGCCGCCAGCCTCGTCGAGCGGGCGCTGGGCCTGCTCGGCACGCCCTACCGCTATGGTGGCGCGACGCCGGAGGGCATGGACTGCAGCGGGCTCGTCAGTCATGTGCACCGTGCCGTGGGCATCGCGACACCGCGCACGGCCGAGGAGCAGCAGCGCGCCGCAGAGCGCGTCGAGCGCGACGCGCTGCGGCCGGGCGACCTGGTGTTCTTCCGGTTGCCGGATCCGCACGTCGGCATCTACGTCGGCGACGGCCGCTTCGTGCACGCGCCGGGCGCCGGGCGCAAGGTGTCGGTCGCGCGCCTCGACGAGCCCTACTTCCTGCTCGGCTTCTCCGGC
>JBFGAO010000076.1:0-6168 GCA_041568095.1 Steroidobacteraceae bacterium
GAGATCAAGGGCCGGATCGAGCAGATCCGCCGCCAGGCCGAGGAGGCCACCTCCGACTACGACAAGGAGAAGCTGCAGGAGCGCGTTGCGAAGCTCTCCGGCGGCGTCGCCGTGATCAAGGTCGGCGCGGCCACCGAGATCGAGATGAAGGAGAAGAAGGCGCGTGTCGAGGACGCGCTGCACGCGACCCGTGCGGCCGTCGAGGAAGGCGTCGTGCCGGGCGGCGGTGTCGCGCTGGTCCGCGTTCAAAAGGTGCTCGACAAGCTGCAGGGCGCCAATGACGACCAGAACGTCGGCATCCGGATCCTGTCGCGGACGCTCGAGGAGCCGCTGCGGCAGATCGTCCAGAACGCCGGCGAGGATGGCTCGGTCGTGCTGGCCAGGGTCCGCGAGGGCAAGGGCAGCCACGGCTACAACGCCGCGACCGGCGAGTACGGCGACCTGATCGAGATGGGCATCCTCGACCCGACCAAGGTCACGCGCCTGGCGCTGCAGAACGCGGCATCGGTCGCCGGCCTGCTGCTGACCACCGAGGTCATGGTTGCCGAGGCTCCGAAGGAGGAGCACGAGCATCCGCAGATGCCGGGTGGCGGCATGGGCGGCATGGACATGTAAGGTCGCGCGACCTTACGGTTCGACGGCAAGGCCCGGGGGGCGACTCCCGGGCTTTTTTATTGGCCGTGCGGGCGGTTCAGGCTAAGTTGCCGGGTGGTTTCCGTGTGGGTAGGGAGGAGAAGCCCATGTCGGCACTTTCTTGCAGGGCGGCCGCTTGCCGCCTTTTCGGCGCGATGATGGCGGCCCTGCTGTTCGGGGCCTGCGCCCGTGTGGATCCCGGGCCGGAGGCCGTGCCGGAATCGTCCTACCTGTTCGTCTGGGCGGGCGACAAGGACCAGCAGCAGTCCGATTTCCTGGCCGTGATCGATGCCAGGCCCTCGTCGCCGGACTACGGCCGGGTCGTGGCAACGCTCCCGGTCGGGGCACGCGGCACGATGTCGCACCACACCGAGTACGAGTATCCGGCCGACGACCTGCTGTTCATGAACGGTTGGCTGTCCGGCGAGACCTTCGTGGCCGACCTGCGGGATCCGCGGACACCAAAGCTGGCTGCGCGATTCAAGGACTTGGGTGGCTTCAGTTATCCGCACAGCTTTGCGCGGCTGCCCGACGGTCACGTGCTGGCGACCTTCCAGGGGCGTGACGGCCGCTACGGGGCACCCGGTGGCCTGGTCGAGATCGACGCTGAGGGCGGGTTCGTCCGCGCCGCCTCGGCCCAGGCACCGGAAATCCCGGACGGGCAGGTGTGGCCCTACAGCCTCGCGCTCACGCGCAGCGGTGAACGCGCGATCGTCGCCTTCTCGGAAATGGGCATGCCGCCCTTCGAGGAATTCACCCGCACCAACCACGTCCAGGTCTGGAACACCCGGGACCTGAGCCTGGTGGCGAGCGTGGCCCTGCCGGCGCAAGACGGCGGCGAGTTCCACCTCGACCCAGCCGAACCACGCGTGCTCGAGGATGGTTCCGTCTACGTCGGGACCTTCAGCTGCGGGCTGTACCGCATCGACGGTGTCGACGGCGCGTCGCCCACCGCACGGTTCGTGCATGCCTTCCCGGGCGGCACGACGCTTCACAATGCCTGCATGGTGCCGGTCGTCGTCGGCCGCTATTGGGTCCAGGTCGTGCCGGAGATCAACGGCCTCATCGTCCTGGACACCCGCGATCCCGCCGCGCCGCTTGAAGTCGCCCGGCTGACACTGGACGACCGCTACCCGATGCCGCACTGGATTGCCGCCGACCGCAAATCGTCGCGGCTGGTGCTGACGGGTATGGACGAGTCCTGGGTGCTGGTCCTGCGCATCGACATGAAAACCGGCCAGCTGACCGTCGAAGAGGGCTTCCGCGATGCGGAGGCTGCCTTCCCGGGCGTGGATTTCGCGCGGGCGCTCTGGCCGCATGGCGAATCCGGTGCTGCAATCGTGCACGGTGCAGTCTTTGGCGGATGACGCGCCGCCATGAGCACGCTGTCGGAACGCACCGCCGCGCTGCTGGCCCGCTGGCGCGAGGCGGGTGGTGACGATCGCGCACTCGACGACGCAACGCGCAGCCTCCTGCCGGCCGTGTTCGGCGCCAGCGAGTTCGTGGCCGCGACAGCGACGCGCGAGCCGGGTCTCCTCACCGAGCTGAGCGCTGCCGGCGAGCTGGCGCGCCCGCGCGCGCCGGGCGAGTTCGCTGCCTCTGCGCGGCGGCTGCTGGACGGCGAGCCCGACGAGGCGGCGTTCATGGCCGCGCTGCGCCGGCTGCGCAACCGTGAACTGGCCCGGATCGCCTGGCGCGACCTGGCCGGCGTTGCGCCGCTGCGAGAGGTCCTCGGCGAACTGTCCCGGCTGGTCGATGCGCTGATCGCGGTGGCGCTGGAGCAGGCCGGCTCGGCGCTGCAGCGGCGCCACGGCCGGCCACGCGGGCCGGACGGCGGCGTCCAGGAGCTTGTCGTGCTGGCGATGGGCAAGCTCGGCGGCGGCGAGCTGAACTTCTCGTCCGACATCGACCTGGTGTTCCTGTACCCGGAGCCGGGCGAGACCGACGGGCCGCGCCCGCTGGCCAACGAGGACTACTTCACGCGCCTCGGCCAGTCGCTGATCCGGCTGCTCGATGCGCGCACCGCCGACGGCTTCGTATATCGCGTCGACCTGCGGCTGCGCCCCTTCGGCGAGTCCGGGCCGCTGGTCGTCAGCTTCGGCGCCTTCGAGGTCTACCTGCAGCAGCATGGCCGTGACTGGGAACGCTACGCCTGGGTCAAGGCGCGCGCCGTCACCGGCGCGGCGCGCTACCGCGGCTTGTTCGACGAAGTCCTGCGGCCCTTCGTGTACCGGCGCTACCTCGACTTCGGCGTGTTCGAGAGCCTGCGCGGCATGAAGGAAATGATCGCGCGCGAGGTCCGGCGCCGCGAATTGCAGGACGACGTCAAGCTCGGCCCCGGCGGGATCCGCGAGATCGAGTTCATCGCGCAGGCCCACCAGCTGATCCGCGGCGGCTCGGACCCGCGGCTGCAGACGGCCAGCCTGCTCGAGGTGCTGCCGCGGCTGGCCGGCGCCAAGCTGATGCCCGCGCAGACCGTCGCCGAACTGCAGGCTGCCTACGACTGGCTGCGCCGCACGGAGAACCGGCTGCAGATGGTCGCCGACCAGCAGACACATGCGCTGCCGGCAGACGCGCTGGGGCGCGAGCGGCTGGCGGCGGCGATGGACTGTGCGGATTGGCCGGCATTCGCGCAGCGCATGGACGCAGAACGCGCCGCGGTGACCCGGGCCTTCGGCGCCGTCGTGATCGGCCCGGCCGGCAGCGGCGCTGCGGCGCCGGTGGAGCGCCTCGGCGCACTGTGGGCGGAGCCCGTCGACGCGGCGCGGGTCGCGGATGCGCTGGCGCGGCGCGGGATCGGGGACGCCGCCGCGGCGTCGGAGGCGCTGCTGGCGCTGCGCGACTCCAGCTACTTGCGCAGGCTCGACGAGTTCGGCCGCCGGCGGCTGCAGGCGCTGCTGCCGCTGCTGCTGGAGGCCGTCGTACGTGCGCGGCCGGGCGATGCGGCCGCGCAACTGGAATTGCTGCGCCGCCTGCTGCGGCTGGTCGAGGCGATCGGCGGCCGCACGGCCTACCTGGCGCTGCTGTACGAGAATGCCGCCGCGCTCGAGCGGCTGGTCGCGACCTGCGGGCTCGGCGACTTCCTGGTCAGGCAGATCGCCGCGCACCCGCTGCTGCTCGACGAGCTGCTCGACGCGCGGATCCTGGAGGAGCTGCCGGATCGCGGGCAGTTCGGCGAGGAACTGGCGGCGCGGCTCGCTCAGGCCGGCGACGACGAGGAGCGCCAGGTCGACGCGCTGCGCGAGTTCAGGCGTGCGGCCACGTTCCGGATCGCGCTGCTGGACCTGACCGGTCGGCTGCCGCTGATGCAGGTCAGCGACCGGCTGACCGACGTCGCCGAGCTGATCCTCGACCAGGCGCTCGCACTCGCCTGGCGCCAGATGGTCGCGGTCCACGGCGAGCCGCGCTGCCGCGACGCGGCCGGCGAGCGCGCAGTGCGCGTCGCCGTTGCCGGCTACGGCAAGCTCGGCGGCATGGAGCTCAGCTACGCCTCCGACCTCGACCTCGTGTTCCTGCACGACTCGGCCGGCGACGAGCAGCAGACCGCCGGCCCGCGCGTGGTCGAGAACGCGCTGTTCCTGACCAGGCTCGGCCAGCGCCTCGTGCACCTGCTGACCGTGCACACGGCCGCCGGTCGTCTGTACGAGGTGGACATGCGGTTGCGGCCCAGCGGCAAGGGCGGGCTGATGTTCACGCAGATCGGGGCCTTCGACGAGTACCAGCGGCAGCAGGCCTGGACCTGGGAGCACCAGGCGTTGCTGCACTCGCGCTGGGTCGCGGGCGACGAGCAGCTGGGCGCCGAGTTCGAGCGGATCCGCGCGCAGGTGCTGACGGATGCCGTCCGGCGCGACACGCTGCGCGAGGACGTCGTGTCGATGCGCGAGCGGATGCGCAGCGAACTCGCGAAGTCCGGGCCGGATCGCTTCGACCTGAAGCAGGATCGCGGCGGCATCGCCGACATCGAGTTCCTCGCGCAGTACTGGGTGCTGCGCTGGGCCGGCGAGCACCCGCCGCTTGCGCACTACGCCGACACGATCCGGCAGCTGGAATCGGTCGGCTCGGCCGCGCTGGTCGACCACGCCGTCATCGACGCGCTCGTGGATGCCTACCGCCGCTACCGGGAGGCCGCCCACCACCTGTCGCTGGAGGGCGGGACGCCGGTCGTTGCCGCCGACGCTTTCCCGGTGCTGCAGGCGCGGGTCGCCGCGGTCTGGGAGCAGGTCATGGTCGCGGGCGGCGAGCCGGCGCCGGTATAATCGCCGCGACATCCACAGGGGAGCCAGGACAGTGCAGGGCGCCGCAAGGGAACAAGACCAGCCGCTGCCGCCGAATGCGCAGCAGCGCTACCAGGTGACGGCTGCCGACCTGCCGCTGTCATGCCCGATGCCGTCGATGTCGCTGTGGAACAGCCACCCGCGCGTCTACCTGCCCGTCGAGAAGACCGGCTGGGCCAAGTGCCCCTACTGCAGCGCCGAGTACGAGCTGACGCGCTAGGCCCGATGTTCCGCCGCCTCGAAATCCGGCGCGGAGCGATCCTGTTCGACCCGCAGCGGGTGGACGAGCCCGGCTGGCAGATCTTCGAGCGTGAGCACTGGCGCACCCGCGGCGCGCTGTCCGAGGAGGACAAGGGCGGGCGCGGCTCGATCTGCTTCATCGAGGACGGCGCGCGGCGCTGGGCGCTGCGCCGCTACCTGCGCGGCGGGCTGCCGGCGCTGTTCGCGCGGGAGCGCTACCTGTTCCTCGGCGAGGACCGCACGCGCTCCTTCCTGGAATTGCGGCTGCTCGGGCGGCTCGCCGCGCTGGGCCTGCCGGTGCCGGCGCCGGTCGCCGCCGGCTACCGGCGCGGCCTGGTCAGCTACGAGGCGGAACTGATCACCGAGCGCCTGCCGGCCGCCGGCTCGCTGACCGAGCTGCTGCTGGCGGGCCGGATGACGGACGAGCGCTGGGCCGGGATCGGCCGCTGCCTGCGGCGCTTCCACGACGCCGGCGTGCAGCATGCCGACCTGACCGCCAACAACGTGATGCTGGGCCACGGCAGCGAGGTCTGGCTGCTGGACTTCGACCGCGGCCGGCTGCGCGAGCCGGGGCCCTGGCACGAGGCGGTGCTCGCACGCTTCGAGCGCAGCCTGCGCAAGATCACGCGCGGCCGCGACATCGCCTGGCTGGCGGGCTTCCGGGTGCTGCTCGACGCGCACGGCCGGGCGGGCGGCTGAGGCGCGATGCGGCTGCTTTACAACCTGCTGCTGTACCTGGCCGCGCCGATCGCGTTCCTGATGCAGTGGTGGCGCGGCCTGCGCGATCCCGCCTACCGCGAGCACACTGGCGAGCGCTTCGGCCTCGGCCCGCCGCTGGCCGGCGACACCGTCTGGATCCACGCGGTGTCGGTCGGCGAGGTGCAGGCCGCGCAGCCGCTGGTGCGCGAGCTGCTGCGCCGCCACCCGCAGCGGCCGCTGCTGCTGACGACCGTCACGCCGACCGGCCGCGCGCGGGCGCAGCAACTGTTTGGCGACGCGGTGCAGCTGCGCTACGTGCCGA
>JBFGAO010000077.1:0-6090 GCA_041568095.1 Steroidobacteraceae bacterium
CGGCGCGGGCGCCATCTCGAGGTTGGCCGCGTAGTCGTCGCCGTCCGAATATGCGATCGCGTCCTCGCCGGAGTCGGCGAGCACGTGGAATTCCTGCGACGCGCTGCCGCCGATCGCGCCGGTGTCTGCGTGCACGGCGCGGAAGCGCAGCTGCATCCGCGTGAAGATCGCAGTGTAGGCCTCGTACATCTTCCGGTAGCCCTCGGCCAGCGAGGCCTCGTCGGCGTGGAAGCTGTAGGCGTCCTTCATCACGAACTCGCGCGCGCGCATCACGCCGAAGCGCGGGCGGATCTCGTCGCGGAACTTGGTCTGGACCTGGTAGAAGTTGACCGGCAGCTGCCGGTAGCTGTGCAGTTCGCGGCGCGCGAGGTCGGTGATGACCTCCTCGTGCGTGGGACCGAGCACCATGTCGCGGTCGTGGCGGTCCTTGAAGCGCAGCAGCTCGGGCCCGAACTCCTCCCAGCGCCCCGACTCGACCCACAATTCGGCCGGCTGCGCGACCGGCATCGAGATCTCCAGAGCGCCGGCGCGGTCCATCTCCTCGCGGATGATCCGCTCGACCTTGCGCAGCACGCGCAGCCCGAGCGGCAGCCAGCTGTACAGGCCGCCGGCGAGCCGGCGAATGAGCCCCGCCCGCAGCATCAGCTGGTGGCTGACGACCTCGGCCTCGGCGGGAACCTCCTTCAGGTTCTGGATCGGATACGCGGACAATCGCATGCGGCACCGGAGCGGCGCGTGTCGTGCGCCTCAAAGCGCGGTATCTTAGGCCCTGTCCGTAGGCCTTGCCACGCCGGCGCACACAGCATGGACCTGAACGACATCCGCAACCGCCGCGGCATCTACCTGCTCCCGAACCTGCTGACGACCGTCTGCCTGTTCGGCGGCTTCTACGCTATCGTCGCGGCGATCGACGGGAATTTCGAGCGCGCCGCGGTCGCGATCTTCGTCGCGATGATCTTCGACGGCCTCGACGGCCGCGTCGCGCGGCTGACCGGGACCGAGACGACCTTCGGCAAGGAATTCGACAGCCTCGCGGACATGGTCGCGTTCGGGCTCGCGCCCGCGATTGTCTGCTACCAGTGGGGCGTCGAGCGCATCGCCGAGTACGGCGCGGCCTGGGGCCGCTTCGGATGGATCGCGGCCTTCTTCTATGCCGCGGCTGCGGCGATGCGCCTCGCGCGCTTCAATGCGCGCGCGGCGCAGATGGACAAGCGCTGGTTCGAGGGCCTGCCGAGCCCGTCGGCGGCGGCCTGCGTCGCCGCATTCATCGGCCTCGCGCACAAGTACGACGTGACCGGCCTGCCGGGCCTGATCATGGCCTTCGTCGTGACCGGCCTCGCAGCGGCGCTGATGGTCAGCCGCTTCCCGTACCGCAGCTTCAAGGACCGCGCGGCCGGCGAGCGCGTGCGCTACTCGAAGCTGCTGCTGGTGCCGCTCGCGATCGCGCTGATCGCGGTCGACCCGCCGCTCGTGCTGTTCCTGATGTTCGGCGGCTTCGCGCTGTCCGGCCCGGTCGGCTGGGCCTGGCTCAAGATGCGCCGCCGCCCGCGCGAGACCCACGCGGCGGAGGGCCGCTGAGCCGTGGACGCGCGGCGCCTGGCCGTGCTCGAGGCGCTCGGCGTGACCGTCTACGCGCCGCGCCGGCCGCCGGAGCCGGCTGCGGCCGCCGGTGCGGACTGGGACACGCTCGAATCGGAGGTGTCGGGCTGCACGCGCTGCGGGCTCTGCGCCGGCCGCACGCAGACCGTGTTCGGCACCGGCGACCGCGCCGCGCGGCTGATGGTCGTCGGCGAGGCGCCGGGCGCCGAGGAGGACCGCCAGGGCGAGCCCTTCGTCGGGCGTGCCGGCCAGCTGCTTAACTCGATGCTGCGCGCGGTCGGCCTCGAACGCGGGCAGGTCTACATCGCGAACGTGCTGAAGTGCCGGCCGCCGAACAACCGCGACCCGGCGCCCGAGGAGGCGGCCCAGTGCCTGCCATACCTGCACCGCCAGATCGGGCTGGTCGCGCCGCGGGTGATCCTCTGCGTCGGCCGCATCGCGGCGCAGCGCCTGCTCGGCAGCGAGGAGCCGCTGGGGCGCATGCGGGGCCGCGTGCACGAACTCGGGGGCACGCCGGTCGTCGTGACCTACCACCCGGCCTACCTGCTGCGCGCGCCGGGCGAGAAGCGCAAGTCCTGGGAAGACCTGAAGCTGGCCATGTCGGTGCTGGGCGATGGCGACCGCGCGTGAGGAACGGGCCGGGCCGGCCTGGCGCTTCCGTCCGATGACGGTGGCCGACCTGCCGATGGTCGCGAGCCTCGAGCGGGCTTCCTACGCCTTCCCGTGGAACGAGCAGGTCTTCAGCGACTGCCTGCGGGTCGGCTATCTTTGCGTCGTGATCGACACCGACGACGGGCTGGTCGGCTACGCGGTCATGAGCATGGGCGCCGGCGAGGCGCACCTGCTGAACCTCTGCGTCGCCGAGTCGCTGCGCCGCCAGGGCGTCGGCCGCCGGCTGCTGCTGGCGGTGCTGGTGCAGGCCCGCGACAGCGGCGTGCGCGACGCCTTCCTCGAGGTGCGGCGCTCGAACCGCATCGCGATGCGGCTGTACGAGTCCATCGGTTTCCGGCAGGTGGGCCTGCGGCGCGGCTACTACCAGGCCCGCGACGGGCGCGAGGACGCGCTGGTGTTCCGGCTCGAGCTGGGCACGCTGGCCGACGGCTGACGGCGGCGCGACCCGGCTTCCGCTACAATCCCGCGCCCCATGAGCGCCAGCAACGCAGAGATCGCACGCCGCCGGACCTTCGCGATCATCTCCCATCCGGACGCCGGCAAGACCACGCTGACCGAGAAGCTGCTGCTGTTCGGCGGCGCGATCCAGATGGCCGGCACCGTCAAGGGCCGCAAGGCCGCGCGCCACGCGACCTCGGACTGGATGCGGCTCGAGCAGCAGCGCGGCATCTCGGTCACGTCGTCGGTGATGCAGTTCCCGTACCGGGATCGAATCGTCAACCTGCTCGACACGCCCGGTCACGAGGACTTCTCCGAGGACACCTACCGGACGCTGACGGCGGTCGACTCGGCGCTGATGGTGATCGACTGCGCGAAGGGCGTCGAGGAGCGCACGATCAAGCTGATGGACGTCTGCCGGCTGCGCGCGACGCCGATCATGACCTTCATCAACAAGCTGGACCGCGACGGGCGCGAGCCGGTCGAATTGCTGGACGAGATCGAGCGCGTGCTGCGGATCAGCTGCGCGCCGGTGACCTGGCCGATCGGCATGGGCCGCGCACTGCGCGGCATCTACCACCTGCTCGAGGACCGGATCTACGTCTATGACGAGGTCGCCGGCGGCCGCCGCGGGCAGCACCGGACCATCGACGGGCTCGCCAGCGACGCCGCCGCCGCGCTGCTCGGCGACCAGGCGCAGGCTTTCCGGGACGAGATCGAGCTGCTGCGGGGCGCGATGCCGGCCTTCGACGCGGCAGCCTACCTGGCCGCGCGCCAGACGCCGGTGTTCTTCGGCTCGGCGATCGGCAACTTCGGCGTCGCCGAGCTGCTCGACGCCTTCGTCGAGCACGCGCCGGCGCCGCTCGCGCGCGAGACGACGGGACGGATCGTGCAGGCTGCGGAATCGCCGCTGTCCGGCTTCGTGTTCAAGATCCAGGCCAACATGGACCCGGGCCACCGTGACCGGATCGCCTTCATGCGGATCTGCTCCGGGCGCTACCGCCGCGGCATGCGGCTGTTCCACGTCCGGCTGGGCAAGGAAGTCCGGGTCGCGGACGCGCTGACCTTCATGGCCAGCGACCGGCAGCAGGCCGACGAGGCCTGGGCCGGCGACATCATCGGGCTGCACAACCACGGCACGATCAACATCGGTGACACCTTCACCGAGGGCGAGCGGCTCAACTTCACCGGCATCCCGAGCTTCGCGCCGGAGCTGTTCCGGCGCGCGGTGCTGAAGGACCCGCTCAGGATGAAGGCGCTGCAGAAGGGCCTCGCGCAGCTGTGCGAGGAGGGCGCGACGCAGCTGTTCCGGCCGCTGCGCAACAACGACCTGATCCTCGGCGCGGTCGGGCCGCTGCAGTTCGAGGTCGTCGCGTTCCGGCTCGCCGACGAGTACGGCGTCAGCTGCAATTTCGAGCCCGCCAACGTCGTCACGGCGCGCTGGATCGATTGCGCCGACCCGAAAAGGCTCGACGAATTCCGCGACCGCGCGCACGAGCACCTCGCGCTGGACCATGCGGGTGAGCTGGTCTACCTGGCCCCGACCCGCATCAACCTGGAGCTGACCGTCGAGCGCTGGCCCGGCGTCGGCTTCCGGCAGACCCGCGAGCACCTGGCGGCAGCCGCATGAACCGGGTCCTGCTGCGGCGGCCGGTGCTGGGCTGGGCGCTGTACGACTGGGCCAATTCCGCGTTCGCGACCACCGTGATGGCCGGCTTCTTCCCGGTCTTCTTCAAGCAGTATTGGAGCGCGGGCGGCGACGCGACGCTGTCGACGCTGCGGCTCGGCATCGCCAACGGCGTCGGCAGCCTGCTGATCGCCGTGCTGGCCCCGCTGCTCGGCGCGATTGCAGACCGCGGCGGCACCCGGCTGCGGCTGCTCGCCTTCTTCACCGTCGTCGGCGCCGCGTCCACCGCCGCGCTGTACTGGGTGCAGCAGGGCGACTGGCTGCTCGCGGCGATGACCTACGCACTGGCCGGCTTCGGCTTCGCCGGCGGCATGACCTTTTACGACGCACTGCTGGTCGATGTTGCCGAGCCGAAAGAATACGACCTGGTCTCCGCCTGGGGCTACTCGCTGGGCTATGTCGGCGGCGGGCTGCTGTTCGCCGCCAATGTCTGGATGACGCTGCAGCCGGGCCTGTTCGGCCTCGACGGGCCGGCCGAGGCGGTCCGGCTGTCCTTCCTGACCGTCGCGGCCTGGTGGCTGCTGTTCAGCCTGCCGGCGCTGCTGTGGGTACGCGAGACCCGGCCCGCGCAGCCGCTCGGGCTGGTCGCGGCGGCCCGCGCCGGCTTCCGCGAACTACGCGCGACGATCGGCGCCGTGCGCGCCTACCGGCCGCTGGTCTGGTTCCTGGTCGCGTACTGGCTGTACATCGACGGCGTCAATACCGTGATCAAGATGGCGGTGGACTTCGGACTGTCGCTGGGCTTCCCGGGCGACAGCCTGATCGCGGCGCTGCTGATCACGCAGTTCGTCGCGTTCCCGGCAGCGCTGGCCTTCGGCTGGCTGGGCGGACGGATAGGAGCGCGCAACGGCATCTTCATCGCGATCGGCGTCTACTCGGTGGCGACCGTCGCCGCCTGGTTCATGGACAGCGTCGCGGAGTTCTACGCGCTGGCGGTCGTGATCGGGCTCGTGCAGGGTGGCATCCAGTCGCTGTCGCGCTCCTATTTCGCGTCGCTGGTGCCGCCGGGCAAGCAGGCGGAGTTCTTCGGCTTCTACAACATGATGGGCAAGTTCGCCGCGGTCCTGGGTCCGCTGCTGGTCGGCGGCATCGCCTACGCGACCGGCAGCGCGCGCGCCGGGATGCTGTCGATCCTGCTGCTGTTCGCGGGCGGCGCGGCGCTGCTGTGGCGCAGCCGGGACGAGGACGCGCCGCCTCACCAGCCGGCGGGATCGACCCGGTAGAACGCCGCCAGCGAGCGGTACAGCCCCGGGTGCTCTTCGCGCAGCCCCGCGGGCTCCTCGAAAAAGGTCTCGCTCGCGACCGCGAACAGCTCGGCGGAATCATCCGCCGCGTAGGGATCGAGGAAGGTCTCGTGGCCTGCATCGACGCGCCGGCGCAGCAGGCCGAGTTCCTGCTCGACCAGCGCCGGCCAGCCGCGGCGCAGCGGTTCCGGCATCCAGGGCGCAACGCCCGGGCCGCCGGTCTCGTGCTCGAGGTAATGCGCGAACTCGTGGATCACGACGTTGTAGGCCTCACCGGCACCGGCGACGTCCTCCCATGACAGCACGATGCGGCTGGTGTCCCAGGCCTGGCCGGACAATTCGCGCAGTTCCTCGGTCACGACACCGCTCTCGTCCTCCCAGCGCTCCGGCACGACGAACTGCGACGGATAGACGAGTATCGAGCGCAGCGGGCCATAGGGATGGTCGTCA
>JBFGAO010000078.1:0-6044 GCA_041568095.1 Steroidobacteraceae bacterium
CTGACGGCGGCGACGGCCGTGACCGGCGCCGTCGGCGTCGCGTTCGCGGCGGCGCCATTCCTCGCATCGTGGAAGCCGAGCGCGCGCGCGAAGGCGCTGGGCGCGCCCGTCGAGATCGACATCAGCAAGCTGGAACCCGGCGCGATGCTGAAGATCGAGTGGCGCGGCAAGCCGGTCTGGGTGCTGCGCCGGACGCCGGTGATGATCGACACGCTGTCGCTCGACGAGGGCCGGCTTGCGGACCCGTCCTCGGAGGACTCGCGGCAGCCGGCCTATGCGGCCAATGAGGCGCGGGCAATCAACCCCGAGTACTTCGTCGTGCTGGGCGTCTGCACGCACCTCGGCTGTGCGCCGATGGGCCGCTTCGTGCGCGGTGACGCCGAGCTCGGCGCCGACTGGCCAGGCGGCTTCTACTGCCCCTGCCACGGCTCGAAGTTCGACCTGGCGGGCCGCGTCTACAAGGGCGTGCCGGCGCCGACCAACCTCGAGGTGCCGCCCTACAGCTTCGCCGACGCGCAGCACATCCTGATCGGCGTCGACCACGCGAGGGATGCGTGATGGCGGGCAACGAAGCGGCAGGCGCGGGCGGCGGCCGGCTCCAGGCGCTCGGCGCGTGGATCGACGCGCGCTTCCCGATGACGAAGATGTGGAACGAGCACGTCGCGGACTATTACGCGCCGAAGAACTTCAACTTCTGGTACTACTTCGGCTCGCTCGCGCTGTTCGTGCTCGTGCTGCAGGTCGTCACCGGCATCTTCCTGACGATGAGCTACAAGCCGTCGGCGGAGGAGGCGTTCGGTTCGGTCGAGTACATCATGCGCGACGTCGAGTGGGGCTGGCTGATCCGCTACCTGCACTCGACCGGAGCGTCGGCGTTCTTCGTCGTCGTTTACCTGCACATGTTCCGCGCGATGCTGTACGGCTCGTACCGCCAGCCGCGCGAGCTGCTGTGGATCGTCGGCGTGCTGATCTACCTTTGCCTGATGGCCGAGGCCTTCTTCGGCTACCTGCTGCCCTGGGGCAACATGTCCTACTGGGGCGCGCAGGTGATCGTGTCGCTGTTCGGCGCGTTCCCGTGGTTCGGGGACGCACTGGTCGAGTGGATCCGCGGCGACTACTTCATCTCGGACATCACGCTGAACCGCTTCTTCGCGCTGCACGTCGTCGCGCTGCCGCTGGTGCTGATCTTCCTGGTCGTCGTGCACATCCTCGCGCTGCACGAGGTCGGCTCGAACAACCCGGACGGCATCGAGATCAAGAAGACCAAGGGCCCGGCGGGCAAGCCGCTGGACGGCATCCCGTTCCACCCGTACTACACCGTCAAGGACATCATGGGGCTCGCGTTCTTCCTGATCCTGTTCGCGGCCGTCGTGTTCTTCGCGCCCGAGTTCGGCGGGCTGTTCCTCGAGGCCCCGAACTTCGAGCCGGCCAATCCGCTGCTGACCCCGGAGCACATCGCGCCGGTCTGGTACTTCACGCCGTACTACGCGATGCTGCGGGCGGTGCCGGCCTTCGCCGGCACGCAGGTCTGGGGCGTGCTGGTGATGTTCGCGGCGATCCTGCTGCTGTTCTTCCTGCCCTGGCTGGACCGCGCGCCGGTCAAGTCGATCCGCTATCGCGGCCCGATCTACAAGGTCGCGCTGATGGGCTTCGCGCTGTCGTTCATCGTGCTCGGCTACTGCGGCCTGAAGCCGGCCGTGCAGCCGTTCCAGGCACTGTCGGTCATCGGCACGATCTACTACTTCGCGTTCTTCCTGCTGATGCCCTGGTACACGCGAATCGACAGCCACAAGCCGGAGCCGGGGAGGGTCACCTCTTGAGTCGCTACAGCAAGCTGCTGCTGGCGCTGGCAGCGGCCTGGCCGCTGGGTGCGTGGGCCGCCAGCGGCGGCTACCCGCTGCAGGAAGCCGGCACCGACGTCGGCAACCTCGCGTCGCTGCAGCGTGGCGCGCGCAACTTCGTCAACTACTGCCTCGGCTGCCATTCGGCGCAGTACATGCGCTACAGCCAGGTGGCCGAGGACCTCGCGCTGACCGAGCAGGAGCTGCGCGCGAACCTGATGTTCACCGGCACGCGGATCTACGACCCGATGCTGAGCGCGATGCCGGCTGAGCAGGCGCGCGAGTGGTTCGGAAACGCGCCGCCCGACCTGTCGCTGATCGCGCGCAGCCGCGGCACCGACTATGTCTACACCTTCCTGAAGGCCTTCTACGCCGACCCGTCGCGGCCGACCGGCGTCAACAACGCCGTGCTCGCGAACACCGTGATGCCGCACGTGCTGGCCCACCTGCAGGGCGTGCAGGTCGCCCGCTTCGAGACCGTGACATTGCCGGGTGGCGGCGAGGCGCAGCGGCTCGCAGGGCTCGATCCCGGCGAGCCGGGGGAAATGACGGCGCAGCAGTACGACGGCTTCGTCCGTGACACCGTCAACTTCCTCGACTACGTCGCCGAGCCGGCGAAGGCCCAGCGCCAGGCGCTGGGCGTCTGGGTGATCCTGTTCCTGCTGATGTTCTTCGCGTTCGCCTACCTGCTGAAGCAGGAATACTGGAAGGACGTCAAATGACGCCGATGCCGCGGCCGCGCAAGGCCCGCGGCACGAGGGCCCGCGGCGCCAAGGTCCGTGGACCGGGAGTCATGGCCGCGTCCCAGCGCCGGGGCCCACTGACGCTGTTCTCGGGCCCGCGCGATCCCGACAGCCACCGCGTCAGGCTGGTGCTGGCCGAGAAGGGCGTCGAGTGCGAGATCATCGAGGTCCAGCCGCCGGACCTGCCCGAGGACCTGATCGACCTCAATCCCTACCAGAGCCTGCCGACGCTGGCGGACCGCGAGCTCGTCGCCTACGACTCGCGGGTCATCGTCGAGTACCTCGACGAGCGCTACCCGCACCCGCCGCTGATGCCGGCCGACCCGGTCGGCCGGGCGCAGACCCGGGTCGTGCTGCACCGCTTCGAGCAGGACTGGTACCCGGCGGCTGCCGAGCTCGACGCTGCGACGCGGCGGCCCGACAAGACGCGGCTGCGCCGCGTGCTGCGCGAGCGGATCCTCGCGGCCGCACCGCTGTTCGGCAGCTGGCGCTGGCTGCTGTCGGACGACTTCACGCTGGTCGACTGCACCGTCGGTCCGGTGCTGTGGCGGCTGCCGTACTGGGGCATCAAGCTGCCGCGCGGCGCGAGCGCGATCGCCGCCTACGCCGAGGCGCTGTTCGCACGTCCTGGCTTCCAGCGCAGCCTGACCGCCGCCGAGGCGGCGATGAGGCCCTGAGGCGATGGCCGCGGCGCCGACCTCGCGGCGGCCCTACCTGGTCCGCGCGATGCACGAGTGGATGACCGACAACGGCCAGACCCCGCACCTGGTCGTCGACGCCGGCGTCGAGGGCACCGAGGTGCCGGCTGCCTACGTCCGCGACGGGCGCATCACGCTCAATGTCAGCTGGCAGGCCACGCAGGGGCTCAAGCTCGGCAACGACTGGATCGAGTTCGCAGCCCGCTTCGGGGGCGTGCCGCAGCAGCTGCGCGTGCCGGTCGTGGCCGTGCTCGGCATCTACGCGCGCGAGACGGGGCAGGGGATGCTGTTCCAGGAAGACGGCGAGCCGCCGCCGGCGACGCCGGGACCCGACGACACCGGCCGGCGCCCGCGGCTGCGCGTCGTCAAGTGACGCTGAAGGCCGCGCGCAGCAGCCGGCAGTCCAGTGCGCCGGCCGTCCCGCTGACCTCGACCACGTCGAAGCGTGCCGGCAGCCGCGCCAGCGCCGGCTGCGAAGCCAGCAGCACGCGCGCGGCCCGTACGACGCGCCGGCGCTTGGCCGCCGTGATGCTGGCCGCGCCGCCGCCGCAGCGGTCGCTGGCCCGGTAGCGCACCTCGACGATCGCCAGCACGTCGCCGTCCAGCGCGACGAGGTCCAGCTCGCCGCCGCGGGCCCGGACGTTCGCCTGCAGGATCCGGTAGCCGGCGCGCTGCAGGCAGGCCGCCGCCGCCTGCTCGGCCGCCCGGCCGGCCGCCAGGTGCGGCGCGAGGCTCAAGGCGAGGCGCCGATCGCAGCCGCGGGCGGCAGCAGCGCGGGCTGGCCGTTGACGACCTGGGCCCAGCCCAGTTGCCGCTGCACGCGGCCGTCGGGACCCAGGGACAGCCGCCCGGTCAGGCCCGGCATCACCGCGCCGGCGCGGCGCAGCCGGTCGATCTCGGTGACCAGCCGGAAGGCGTCGTACCCGAAGGCATGCAGCCGGTTGCGCGCGGCGCCCTGGCCCGACCACGCGCGGTCCAGGGACTCGCGCACGGCGCCTGCGGCACCGTCCGAATCCAGCACCCAGGGCATGTCCGGGAACAGCACGCCGTCGAGGTCGTTGTTGCCGCGCCCGGCCGGCTCGTAGATGTCCGAGGTCGCATAGACGGGCAGCGCGCCCGCGTAATTGAAGCGCAGCTGCGTCCGGATCAGGCGGCCGTGCACGGGCTGGGCCGCGACGAACACGAAGCGCGCATCGGGCCGCGGGCTGCTGCCGCGCTGGCCGCTGGTCCGCAGCAGCCGGCGCAGCAGGTCATTGAAGTCGGTCGTGTCCGGCGCATACCAGGACTGGTCCAGCAGCTGGCCGCCGGCCGCCGTGAACTCGGCGGTGAAGGCAGCCGCGACGCGGCGGCCCCATTCCGAGGCCGGCGCCAGCGCGACCCCGGCAAGCCGCCCGTCGGCGACAGCGCGTCGCGCGGCCGCGCGCGCCTCTTCCTCGGGCGACAGCGCGAACTGGTAGAAGCGCGGCGGCGCGACCGCGCCGTCCGGCAGGAAGTTCAGCGCCAGCACCATCGCGCGGCCCTGGGCCAGCGCGGCCAGTGCGGCGACCTCGTCGCGGACCAGCGGCCCGACGACGAAATCGCTGCCGTCGGCGAGCGCCTGCAGGTAGGCGGACGGCGCGTCCTGGCGCGCGACGTCGTAGATGCGCAGCCGCGGCCGCGCGGCCGGCGGCAGGTCGTAGTAGGCGGCGAGGAAGCCGTCGCGCACCGCGAGGCCCGCAGCCTCGGCGCGCCCGGACAGCGGCAGCAGCAGCGCGACCTGCTGTGCGACGTCGCCCGCCGGCTGCGGCCGCGCCGCGAGCCCGCGCCACAGTTCCTCGACGGCGGGATGGGCCGGGTAGCGCGTGCGCCAGGACTGCAGGCGCCGCGCGATGCCGGGTACGCCGGCCTCGGCGTCGGCGGCGATGCGGCCGAGGTCCAGCCAGCCGGCCAGCAGCGGCCCGGCACCGGCCGGCGTGCGCAGGTCGGCGCCGCGTGCGGCGGCGTCGCGCAGGCCATCGAGCAGCAGGCGCTGGTTCGCCAGCACGGCGGCATCGTTGATCGCGGCGCGCTCGCGCGCGATCAGGGCCTGCACGGCTTCCGGCACCCGCCCGGCGGCGAACAGCGCGCGTGCCCGCGTCGCCAGCATCGCCGGCGTCGCCTCGGCGCGCGGCTCGCCGAGCAGCTGCAGCGCGCGCTCGGGCTGGCCGCGTGCCAGCGCCAGTTCCGCCTCGACGCGGCGCCGCTCCTCGGCGTCGTTCGCTGCAACCGGATCCGCCAGCTGCGCGAGCAGGCGCTCGGCAGCGACGGTGTCGCCGGCCGCGATCCACTGGGCCGCAGCGGCCAGCAGCAGCCCGTTGCGGCGCACAGGATCCGCAGAACGCAGAGCCGCCTCGTAGGCGCGCGCGGCCGCCGCGTGGTTGCCGGCTGCGGCCTGGCGCTCGGCGCGCTCGACCGCGGCCGGGCCGGCACTGCCGCGGTCGATGCCCGGGATCTGGCAGGCGGCCAGCAGCGCGAGCGCCGCGCAGGCGCCCAGGAGCAATCGGATGGTGCTGGCGTTCACTTGCATCGCTGGCGGCCCCCGGCGAGGATCTTCCGGCCGCCCGGTGCGGTCCGGAGGGTCATTATAGTGGCGCAGGCGGGCGTGCTTTACGTGGTCGCGACGCCGATCGGCAACCTCGGCGACATCACGGCGCGGGCCCGCGACGTGCTCGCGGCGGTCAGCGTCGTCGCCGCCGAGGACACGCGCCACAGCGGCCAGCTGCTGCGCGAGCTGGGCCTCGACC
>JBFGAO010000079.1:0-6035 GCA_041568095.1 Steroidobacteraceae bacterium
GCGACCTGAAGCCGGCCAACGTGCTGGTCGACGGCGCCGGGCGCGCCTACATCACCGACTTCGGCGTCGCACGCTCGATGCATGGCTCGGGCCTGACCCGCGCCGGCGCGGTGGTCGGCACGCTCGACTACCTGGCGCCGGAACAGGCCCGCGGCGGAGACGTGGACGGCCGCACCGACATCTACTCGCTCGGGCTGCTGACCTTCGAGATGCTGGCCGGCCGCCTGCCCTTCGAGAGCGGCAGCTTCGAGGAGGTGCTGGCCTCGCGGCTGAACGGCCGGCCCCGCCGCCTGTCCGACCTTGGCGTCAGCGTGCCGGCCTGGCTGGAGCGCGTGATCGCACGCTGCCTCGAGACGGAGCCGGCCGAACGCTTCCAGGATGCCTCCGAACTCGCAACGGCGCTGGCCGCGGGAACCGCCCCGTCCCGGTCGCTGCTGCGCTGGCGGCACTGGCCGCTCGCCGCCGGCGTCACCGGCTTTGCACTCCTTGCGGGCGCTGCCTGGTGGTACCTGCAGCACGGCATGCAGGCGACCGCATCGGCGACCTCGGCGATCGCCGTGCTGCCGCTCGTGGACCAGACAGGCGACCGGGCCGCGCGCTGGATGTCGACCGGGCTGGCCGAGATGCTGGCGCAGGGCCTGGCCGAGAGCCCGGACCTGCTGGTCGTCGACAGCCTGCGCGTGTTCCGGACCATCGAGGACCTCAAGCTCGACCCGGCGCGCCTCGGCGAGCGCGAACTGCGCAGGCTCGGCGAGTTGCTGGACGTCACGCGCCTGGTGACCGGCACCGTGCGCGCCGCCGGGGGCCAGACCCGGGTCGAGTTGCGGCTGCTCGATACGCGCGTGCCGGAGCTGTCCGCGCAGACGCTGCAGGGCGAGGCAGCGGCCGGCGCCGGGATCTTCAGCCTGGCCGACCGGCTCGCGACCGAGTTGCGCAGCGCGCTCGCGGCCGCCCCGCCCGAACCGTCGGCGCCCGCGCTGTCCGGCAACGTCGAGGCGATGGCCGCGTACAGCGAAGGGCTCGCGCTGCTGCTGCGCGGCGACACGACCGCGGCAGTCGCTGCGCTCGAGCGCGCGGTCGCTGCGGATCCCGACTTCGCCTCGGCCCGGGTGCGGCTGGCGGCGGCCTACGACCGGCTCGGCTACGACGAGCAGGCCCTGGACGCCGCCCGCGAGGCCGTCGCCCGCCTCGGCGACCGTGGCGGCCGGATCGGCTACGAGGCGCGCGCACTGGAGGCCGCGCTCGACGGCCAGTACGAGCGTGCCCAGCAGGTGCTGGCCGCGCTGATCGCGCGCTACCCGCATGACGTCGAGGCCCGGGTCGCGCTGGCCGAGGCCTACGGCGAGCACGGCCAGCTGGACCGGGCCCGCCAGGAACTCGTGACCCTGGTCGAGGCCAATCCCAATCACCCGCGCGCCTGGTACCTGCTGGGCAAGTACTCGATCCTGGCCGGCGACAGCCGCAGCGCCGCAGACGAGCACCTGGTGCGGGCGCTGGTGATCCAGAACCGCCTTGGCAGCCTGCAGGGCCGCGCCGACGTCGAGAATGCACTCGGCATCGCCCAGGTCGAGCTGGGCCGCATCGACGAGGCGCGGCGCCACTACCAGAACGCGATTGACTTGCGCCGCCAGGCCGGCGACGAACGCGGCGTCGCCGCGGCAACGGCCAACGTCGCCCGGATCGCACTGCGCCAGGGACGCCATGAAGAGGCACGCGCCGGGCTCGAGGAGGCGCTGGCGATCATCGAGCGGATCGGCGACCGGCAGACCGTCGCGAACCTGCACAACGAGATCGGCGCGCTCGAGGAGCGCCAGGGCCGCTTCCAGCCGGCGCTGGACCGCTACCGGCACTCGCTGGCGCTGCTGCGCGACCTCGGCAACCAGCGCGCGCTGGCCGAGAGCTACAACAACATCGGCTTCACGTACTACATGCTGGGCGACTTCGACAACGCCGCCGTCTACGCGCAGCAGGCCCGCCAGCTATACGAGCAGACCGGCAATCGCGAGGGCCTGATGTTCGCCGGCCAGACCGTAGGGCTGCTCGCGCTGGCGCGCGGCCACTGGGACGAGGCCGAGCGCGCGCTGCTCGGCGTGCTGCGCCTCGCGCGCGAGTTCGGTGACAGCCTCGCCGAGGCGGTCGCACTCGGGCAGCTGGGCCGCGTCGCGCAGCGCCAGGGCCGGTTCGGCGCCGCGCTGAAGTCCTTCCGTGAGGGCCTCGCCGCGCTGGGCCCGGACGGCGACCCGCGCGGCCGCGCAGAATTGCTGCTGTTCCAGGCCGACCTGGCGCTGGAACTCGGCATGCAGGACGCGGCCCGCGAGGCGCTGGCTGCAGCCGAGGCGCTGCTGCCCGAGTCGGGCAGCCTCGAGCAGCGGGCCGAATGGCAGCGCCTCGCGGCGCTGGCGCGGCTGCGAGCCGGAGACCTGGCTGCTGCCCGGCGCGACTTCGACGCAGCCGCCCGCCAGGTTGCCGGCACCGGCAGCGCCGCGACCCGCATCGCGACCGGGCTGGGCGCCGCGGAACTGGCGCTCGCGGCGGGCGACACGGACAAGGCGCTGACCGCGCTCGAGCGGCTGCACGGCGAGGCACAGGCGCTCGGGCACCTGGCGCTGACGCTGGACTGCGCGCTGCTGCTGGCCCGGGCCCAGGCCCGCGCCGGCAAGGCCGGGGCCGCCGAGGCGCTATTGCGTGCGAGCCTGCGCCGCGCCGACGGCCACCGACCCAGCGCGGCGCGCCACCGGCTTCATGGTCAACTGGCGGGGCTGCTGGCCCGCGCCGGCCGCGACACCGAGGCAGGCACGCAGTATCGTGCTGCAGCGGAGGAACTGGAGCGGCTGCGCGCGGGGCTGGATCCCTCGCAGAAGGCATCTTTCGAAGGACTGGAAGAGGTAAGGCAGCTTGGCACAACACAGCGGATCGACGACGCCGCCTGAGGCGGCAATGACGCCGGCGCTGGACCGGATCGCCAGGCGCGTCGAGCAGATCTCGGCGCGCAACGAGCAGCTCGTGCAGCGGATGATCGAGGGCGAGCTGCGCTTCCGCGGCCTCGCGAAGGCCGTCTGGAAGGTGCAGGAGGAGGAGCGCCGGCGGCTGGCGCGCGAACTGCACGACGGCGTCGGCCAGACGCTGACGGCGCTGATCAACCAGCTCAAGCGCCTGCAGCAGGGAGACAACCCGGCGCCCGGCCTCGCCGCCGCGCTGGAGGTCGCGGAGGTCGCGCTGCGCGACGTCCGCGAGCTGTCGCGGCTGCTGCGCCCGCCGGTGCTGGACGACCTGGGCCTGCAGGCGGCGCTGAACTGGCTGGCCCGCACCATGCGCGAGCACAGCGGCCTGCAGACCGAGATCGACTGGCAGGCCGGCTTGGATGAGCGGCTCGACCACGAGCTGGAGACGCTGGTGTTCCGCGTCGCCCAGGAGGGGCTCAACAACGTCGTCAAGCATTCGGGCTCGCTGGAGGCCAGCCTGACGCTGACCCGGGCCGCTGGCAGCCTGGTGCTCGAGATTGCCGACCAGGGACGCGGCTTCGAGTCCGCCCGGGTGCTCTCCCCCGCCGGGGGCGCCGCCGGGCTGGGCCTGCGCGGCATCCGCGACCGGGTCGAGCTGTTCGGCGGCCAATTGGCGATCCGCTCGACGCCCGGCGAGGGCAGCCGGCTGCGCGTCGTCGTGCCGCTGGGCGGGGGCAGCCAGTGAGCGCCCGGATCCGGGTGCTGGTCGCCGACGACCACACGATCGTCCGCCAGGGCATCGTCAGCCTGCTGCGCGACAGCGGCTTCTGCGAGGTCGTCGCCGAGGCCTCGAACGGCCTCGAGGCCGTCGAGCAGGCGCAGGCGACCAATCCGGACGTCGCGCTGATCGACATCACGATGCCCCGCCTGAACGGCCTGGAGGCCGTCAGGCGCATCCGTGAGGCCTGCCCAGGCACGCGCGTCCTGGTGCTGACCGTCCACGACGACGAGGAATACGTGCTGCCGATCGTGCGCGCCGGCGCGACCGGCTACCTGATCAAGAACACCGCGGCCTCGGAACTGCTGGCCGCGGTGAAGACCCTGCACTCAGGCAAGGGCTACTTCGGCCCCGAGGCGGCCCGCGTGCTGGCCGAGGAACTGCGCCACCCCGGCACCGAGGCCGTCGACCCCTACCAGCAGCTGACGCCGCGTGAGCGCGAGGTATTCCACCTCGTCGTCGAGGGCAAGCCCAGCAAGGAGGTCGCAAGGATGCTGAAGATCAGCGTCAAGACGGCCGAGAACCACCGCGCCCGGCTGATGGACAAGCTGAAGGTGCACAACACGGCAGAGCTCGTGAAGTACGCCGCCCGCAAGGGGCTGCTGACCTAGAAAAAAATTGGCCGGGGGGCAAAGCCCCCCGGCCCGTCCAGCAACTTGGCCCGTCCATGAGCCCCAAGAGGGGATAGGTCATCCTGGTTGTGCTGGACTATTAGCCTCCTTCACCGAAATCAGTTGCCTGCCAGCATCGGCTTCACGCTGACGGCATTGCTGCCGGCGCTGCCGCTGCTCGCCAGGAACTCGGCGTTGGCGGTCGGCAGCGTGACGCTGAACACCGCCTTGCCGCCCAGGCTCGACACCGCATTCAGCGTCTGCGTGACGCCACCCGCGGTCCGGGTCAGGCTGACGCTCTGGCCCGCCAGCGGCTGCTGGCTCGCGCCGTAGACCTGCACCTCGAACAGCTGCAGGGATCCGGCCAGGCCCTCGCTCATCAGCACCGGGTTCAGGATCAGCGTCGAGGCCCCGGAGGACTGCGCTGAGGACTCCGGTGCGGGAGCCTTGGCCTGGTGGACCTGCAGGTTGCCGCCGTCGATGCGGTCGTCCGCCGCGAACGAGGCCGTGCTGTAGGTGCAGCCGGTCGTGCAGGCGAGGTAGAAGCGGTCCGGCGTCGCGCTCGAGGCGCTGTTGCCAGGCTCGCCGTTGTCCTCGACGCAGACCCGGAAGCTCGCGCCATCCGCACCGTTGTAAGTACCGGTGCCGCGGAACTCCATCGTCTTCGGGCCGGGGCCGATCGCACCGCACATCTCCTGCACTGCACCGATCGACGTCACTGCCTTCAGGTGGATCTTGACGTCCCGGCCCTTGTCGTTGAGCTGCAGGTTGCCGCTGGCACCGTTCTCCTTCTGCTTCGCGTTGAAGCCGAAGTTGATCTTCCCGCCGGAAACGTCGGCCAGCCAGCCACCACCGGTGGTCTTGTGGCCGTCATCGGTCGGCGGCGGCGGGGGCGGCGTGTCGCGGCACAGCTCCACCGACCAGGACTCGATGAAGCCCTCGTCCTGCAGGAAGCCGTCCTCGACCGTCAGCGTCCAGTTGCCGTTCGGGTCCTGGCCGTTGAAGGCCGCCAGCGCCTGGTGCGGACGGAAGGTCCCGCCACTGGTCCAGTCGCTGCAAGCGATCACGGTGTCGGCGCCATCGTCGAACTCGGCGCTGATGCCGTCCTCGCCGGCGCAGGCCGCGCCGTCGAACAGCGTGATCGAGGTGCCCGCGGGGCTCTTCAGCGAGAACTTCAGGTCACCCATGTAGGTGTGCAGTCCCTCCAGGTTGCGGATGTTGACGTCCTCGATCGGCCCGGTGGCGCCGCTGACATTGGCCGTCGTCACCGACGTGGCCACAGCGGAGATCGGCGACACGCCCGTGATGCTGGCCGGGTACTCACGGCACTCCCGCGGCGGCGGCGGCACGTCATCGCCACAGCTGAACACCTCGACGCGGTCCACGTACCAGCCGTCGACGCCATTGCAGCCGTCCTGCCCGAAGTCCCAGCGGATCCGGACCTTGTCGTCCTTCTCCGCGCCGATCTTGGACAGGTCGATCTGCGACTGGCCCCACTCATTGGTGCCGGTGATCGGGTTGCTGCCAAAGAATGCCGGCTCGCCACCCTTCGGGTTGGTGTTCTGGTCCGTCGCGTCGTTCAGGGTCCCGTTGTAGGGGTTATGGACGAACGCGCTGCCAGGAATCAACTCGTAGGCGAGCAGCGGGATCGGCGTGAACGGGCCGCCATTGATGCTGGCCAGCACGTTGCCGCCGTCATAGAAC
>JBFGAO010000080.1:0-6014 GCA_041568095.1 Steroidobacteraceae bacterium
GAGAAGCCCCCCAGCGCCAGCCGCGCAGCCGGGAACAGCTGCCGGATGCGGACGACGGCGCCGACGACCTCGGCGAGGCGGCAGGAATGGAACAGGCCCTCGTTCAGCGCATGCGTGTCGCCGTGGTCGCGGAGGTTCAGCCGGATCACGCCGACGCCGCGCTCGTGCAGCAATTGCGCGACCGACAGCAGGTACATCGAATCGCTGCTGCCCTCCCAGCCGTGCAGCAGCACGGCCAGCGTTCGCGGCTCCGCGTCGGGGGCGGCGCGCGGCGGCGAATACCAGCCGAGCAGGCGCACGCCGTCGCCGCAGTCCAGCAGCAGCTGCCGGCTCGCTGCGATGACCGGCGCGGCACGGCGCTCGACCGAGCCGCGGCGCAGCGGGATGCTCGGCAGCACCGATTGCAGGTGGCGGTTGCGGAGCCAGGCGGGCGGGTCGAAGCCGGCGCTCTCGGGGACGATGCCGCCGGCCGCGGCAAGGTTCACTTCATTCAATATGGATACCAGTCGCTCCGGGCAGCGAGCCGGCGAACTGCGGGCCCATCAGCCTTGCCGGTGTCGTATAACCCGTCTCGACCGGCCCGTCCATAAGGCGCCGGGCGACCGCGATCGCCGCATCGGCGGTGACCGTGTAGCCGTTCGGCACGCGCAGCCGCGCCGTCAGCGTCCGGCCGGCCGGGTTCCGGGCCTCGCCCCAGACGTGGACCGGCGTGCGTGCACGCTCCTCTGCCGTCGGCCCCGGCCGCCCGGCCCGGATCCGGCGCTTCAGCAGCGACTGCACCGGCGCGAGGCGCAGCAGCCAGCCGATCCGGTCCAGCCAGCGCAGCCTGGCCGCCGCCTTCGGCGATACCGGCACATAGACTTCGATGTTCGGGATGCCCGTGGTATGGAACGCGGTGCTGACGTCGCCCCAGGGGATCGCCGTCGCCAGCTTCTCGCCGGCGCCGAAGTCGATGCGCCGTAGCCGCGACCCGATCGGGATCGGGCGCAGCGCGCCGTCCTCGCGCACGAGGCTGCCGTGGCCCAGGCTCTCCACGGTCGTCGACGCCGTGCCGCGGCTCAGCGCGGAGCGGCTGTCGAAGCCGAGCGAGAGGTGGGTCGCGTCCGGCAGCGCCAGCGACAGCGACAGCGCGACGCAGTCGGTCGGCACGACGTCGAAGCCTGCGCCCGGGCACAGCACGATGCCGGCGGCGCGGGCGCGGTCGTCCAGCGACGCGGCGAGCTCGAACACCGCGACCTCGCCGGTGATGTCCAGGTAATGCGCACCGGCCGCGAGGCAGCCATCGATCATCGGCGCCGCGGTTGCCGAGAATGGCCCGGCGCAGTGCAGCACGACGTCGGCGCCGGCCAGCGCCGCGGCGACCGTCGCCGGGTCCTCCAGAGTGAACACGCGGGCTTCGCAGCCGAGTTCCGCCGCGAGTGCGCCGACCGGCCCCGCCGAGCGGCCGGCCAGGACCGGGGCGAGGCCCGCAGCGACGGCCGCGCGAGATATCAGTTCGCCGGTGTAGCCGTTGGCGCCGTAGATCAGCAGGCGCCGGCTCATCTCTGCAGGACGCTGATCTCGACGCGGTTGTTCGCCAGCGCCGCTGCGTTCCACTGCCCGGCCGTCGCCTGCTCGATGGCCGGGTAGCCGGAAGCGAGCCGGTCACGCGGCCCCTGGGCGAGCTCCAGCTCGATCGCGCCGCCGGTCCGGCGCCGCACCGTCGCAGCGAGGTTGGCGAAGGTGAGCGGCTGCCGCGCCGCGCCGCCGACCGAGTCGTCGTAGGGATTGCCGATCTGCTCGCACTGCGACGCCGGTGTCGTCGGGGCGGCCGGCTGCCAGCCGGCCTCGCCGCCGCCGCTGAGGCAGAAGCTGCCCGAGAAGGTCTCGACGCGGACCAGGCCGCTGATGCCAGTGCGTTCCAGCTGCATGACGAGGTTGCGCAGCGCCTCGAGCCGGGTCGCAGCCAGCGGCGCCTCGCCGTAGGGCACCGGCAGCACCATCGGCCGCGGCGACTCGGGCTCGGTCGCGGCTGCCAGCACGGCCACGTCGCTGCCCGCGCGCCGCCATTCCTCGATCGCCCGCGTCAGCGCCTCGTTCGAGGCCGCGGCGGCCTCGAAGGCACGCTGTGCCTGCGCGGTGGCCTCCCGCGCCTGCCAGTACAGCAGTGCGACGACGGCCAGCGCAGCCAGCGCCGACGCGGCCGTCAACATCCAGCCCCAGGGCCGCGACGGCGCGAGGGGCAGCGCGGCAGGCTGCTGCTCGCCCGCATCGGCCGGCTCCTTCGGCCGCAGCTCGGCAACGATGCGGTGCACCTGGCTGTCCAGCGACGCGACCACGAAGCGCCGCAGCTCGAGGCTCTGCTCCTTGAGCATCGCCTCGACCAGGCCGCGCAGTTTCGGGTCCACGCCGTCCGCGGCCGGCGCCGGTTCGCCATCGCGCGGCGACGCGTCCGTCCCCCAGGGCTGCAGCACCGGCGGCGCCGCGTCGCGCCGGTCCGGAAGCATCTGCAGCTGGTAGAGGGCCTTCGTGACGTCGATCGGCCGTATCGACTTCGGCAGCACGCCGATGGCGCCGGAGGCGCGTGCCTGGCCGGCGTACAGCTCGCCCTCCTGGGACGTGTACATCATCACCGGGATCGTCGCGGTCTCGGGGTTGGCCTTGATCGCGCGGACCGCCTGCAGCCCGTCCATGCCGGGCATCAGGTGGTCCATGAAGATGACGTCCGGGCGGTTGGACTGCAGGTAGTCCAGCGCGGACTCGGCGGAGTCGGCTGCATCGACCTCGATGCCGTACTTCTCCAGCATCCGCGACAGCACGACCCGAGCCGACTTGGAGTCGTCCACCACGAGCGCCCGCTTGGCCGCCATCCTGACCTCCCTGCCGAAGTCTGCGCAGTGTAGCGCAGCCCGGCGTCAACCGGCGGAGCTGCCGGGCGTTGAACCCCTTGAATCCAGGGGCGGGCCACGGCGGCCCGCGACGAGAAAACAGGAGTCAGACGATGAGCAGCTACACACCACGCAGACCGTTGCTGGCCGCGGCGCTGTGCGCCGGCACGCTGGGCCTGGCGCTGGCCGGCACGACAGCGCTCGCAAACCCGCAGGGCGGGCGCGGCGCGGCCGGGATGCAGCGCCACGGTGGCCCGGCGGCGATGCACGAGCGCGGCCCGCGCGGCGCCGTCGAGCGCACGACGACACGGACCCGCACCGACGACGGCTGGACCCGCGACACGACCTGGACCGACCGCGAAGGCAGGACCGGCAGCAGCCGGACCGTCGTCAAGCGTGACCGCGAGGCCGGCATCCGGACCCGCGAGACCGTGACGACGCTGCCGGGCGGCGAGACACGGACGGTCAACCAGACGACGACGCGGACCGACGACGGCTTCAGCAGCAACGCGACCATCAGCGGACCGCAGGGCACGATGCAGCGCCAGACCGAGATGGTGCGCACCGACAACGGCCGCGTCGTCACGACGACGGTGACGGCGCCGTCAGGCAAGGAGATGACACGGACGGTCACCGTCGAGCGTGACCCGGAATCGGGCACCGTGACGAAGCGCGTCGAGCGCAGCGGCCCGGAGGGTTGAGCGCAGCCTCCTGATCGTGGCCCGCTTCAGTTGCCGCTGCTGCGCCAGCGCCGCGCCAGCCACCAGTCGGCGCTGACCCAGCGCCCGCCGCCGGTGAAGAACAGCGCGAGCAGCATCACGAAGTAGGTCGCGGCCCACTCGACGCCGCTGTTCGACACGATGAAGTTGCCCTGCTCGGTCAGCCAGTCGTAGTTGCCGTGCTCCTGCAGGATCGATTTCGCGCGGTCCAGCCGCAGGGCCGCCTCCTCCGCGTCACCCGCCTCGATGGCGAGCGTGTGGGAACTCGCGTAGGGGCTCTGCAGGTCGTGGACGGCCTGCCAGCCGTTGTCCCAGGGCACCGCGGTCGCCGCGACGACCATCGTCACCATCAGCGGCACCGCGATCAGCCGCGTGCCGAGGCCGGCCAGCAACAGCAGCGCGCCGCCGGCCTCCGCGCCGGTCGCGAGCGCCGCCATCAGCCAGGGCAGCGGCAGGCCCAGGCCCCAGTCGGCGTTGCCGAACCACTCGACGACATTGTCGAAGCCGTCGAGCTTGTTCATGCCCGAGACCCAGAACACGGGCACGAGGTAGAGCCTGAGTGCGAGCGGGCCGAGGAAGTCGACGCAGCGCAGCGCGTCGACCAGGTCGTAGATGCGGTTGGCTATGCGGGTGATCATCGGGGGTGCCTCCGTGGTCCCAGCGGCCGCCGCCCCGGCGGGGCCTGTCCCTGAACAGACCCGGTCGGTGCCGGCGATATTTCGCCCGTCAGAGCTCGACGACCGGCTTGAAGCCTCCCCAGATCATCCGCTTGCCGTCGAAGGGCATCGCCTTCGGGTCCATGTACTTCGCCAGCCGCGGGTCCTTCATGACCTTCGCGTTGATCGCGTCGCGCTGGCGGCGGGAGCGGTAGACGATCCACGAGAACACGACCGTCTCGCCTCGCTTGAGCTTCACGCTCTGCGGGAACGACGTCAGCTTGCCCGGCTTGACGTCGTCCGCGACGCACTCGACGTAGGCCAGCGCACCATGATCGCACCAGACCTTGCCGGCGAGTCTCGCCAGCCGGCGGTAGTCCGCAAGCCTGCGCTTCGGGACCGGCAGCACGAATCCATCTACATAGCTCATCTGCGTCTCCTCCCTGGCATGTCCGTCTGCCCCGGATGGTACGCGTCAGAAGAATCCGTGTCGCAGGTCGACCCCGTGCTCGATCCAGACCTTCAGGCAGCACAGCATCTGCGTCCAGCCGAAGCAGTTGCCATAGGAGGCCTTCAGGCCCTTGTCGTCCTGCTTCCAGCCCGACTCGGCGATGCGCACCATCGTGGTGTTCGCGTCCAGTGCCTCGAAGGTCATCTCGACCTTCGTGTCGTATCCGCCGCCCTCGACCTCCCACTCGAACTCGATCCGCTCGTCCGGGACGACGCGCGTGACCCTGACCGGGAACCGGCCGGGGAAGTCGCCGAACGCCCACGTCACCGTGGCGCCCTCCTCGAGCGGGCCGCTGGCGCCGCCGGTCGTGAAGTAGGCCGAGAGTTTCTTCGGGTCGGTGACGGCGTCGAACACCTCGGCCACCGGCTTCGCGATCTTCGCGTAGACCTGGAACCGGAATTCCATGGGATCCCCCTCCCGTCAGCGCATCCTATATGTTATAAATATATAACATGAAGCGCAGCGACCGCAAGCAGGACCGGGTCTTCAAGGCCCTCGCCCACGCGACGCGGCGACAGATCCTCGACCTGCTGCGCGACGGGCCGCGCACGACCGGGGACGTCTGCACGCAGTTCCCCCGCCTCGACCGCTGCACCGTGATGCAGCACCTGCGCGTGCTGCAGCGCGCCGGGATTGTGATCTCGCGCAGCGAGGGCCGGCTGCGCTGGAACATGCTCGACGCGATGCCGATCAAGGAGATACACGACCGCTGGATCGGCGACTACGCGGCCCGCGCAGCCAGCCTGCTTGCGCGGCTGAAGCGCGACCTCGAGGACGCCGGTGAGGCCGGCCGTGATACGCGCGGCAGTTGACGGCCCGCGCGGCGCGGCCGTTAATCGCTGACCGTGCGCCACTCCTTCCTGCCACTGGCCGCCTGCCTCGCCGCGCTGGCCCTGCCCGCGGTGGCAACGGCCGCCTCGCGCGTGACGCTGACCGCGGAGCGGGTCGATTACGAGGGGATGCAACTGGAGGGCCTCGAGATCCGCTGGCGGCAACGCGCCGCGGCATCCGGCGAACTCGGCGTACGTGCCGGCCGGGTCGCCGGCGTCGGCGCGACCGGGCCGCTGTCCAAGCTCGCGATCGACTGCGCGCGGCTCGAGGTCCGCGGCGATGAGCTGCGCTGCAGCGGCGGCCGGCTGCGCGGCGCGCTCGGGACGCTCGGCGTGCAGGACACCGGATTCTCTGCCAGCACCGCAGCGGACGGCAGCCTGCGGCTGCGGCTGCAGTCCTTCGCAATCGCCGGCGGGCGTGGCCGCGTCGA
>JBFGAO010000081.1:0-6013 GCA_041568095.1 Steroidobacteraceae bacterium
CAGGCCGCCGGCGCGACGCAGCGCAGCCTCGGCCCAGCCCGCGCTGCGCAGTTCGTTGCGACCCGAGAAGGTGCTGTAGATCGCGTCATGGAACCACAGCGCGAATTCGACCAGCGGGTTGGTGGCCTGCTCGTGCTGGCTGCGGTCCAGCGCCGCGAGGCATTCATTGACGTGCCGCGCGGAGTGGTAGCGGCGCGTGCGCTCGGCATGGCGCTGTTCGAGCAGCGCGAAAGTCTGTGCCTGCAGCGGCAGGTCGAGCCGCGCGGCGAGGTCGTCCCAGCGTGCCGTACTCAGCGATTCGCTCATGCGTGGTGATCCGCGTGACGGTCGGGCCGGACGGACCGTACTGCCGCCCCGGCGTTCGCGCATTCTGCCTGATCGCCCTATAGTCGGGGCTCATCCGGGAGGAGGTAAGCACCATGCCGAAGTTCATCGATACCCATCCCATGAAGCCATTCACGGCGGACACGCTGCGCAAGCTGCAGGACGCGCCGGCCGACGAGTTCGGCGTCACCCACCACGACATCCTGTTCAGCGAGAAGGAAGACAAGATCTACTGCGTGCTGGACGCGCCGGACCGCGAGGCGATCGAGAAGCACCACGCCAAGGCCGGCATCAAGTGCGACTGGGTCCGGGAGGTCCACTCGACGCGCGCATGACCTGATCCCGCTGCGGGCAGCCGCAATCTGTCAGCGCGGCTGCCCCGGCGGCGGCACGGGCGAGCGCAGGATGATGGGTCCCTGGTGCCTCTGCAGCAGGGCGACCCGAGGCTTGCCCCACGCCGGGAAATGTTCGCCCGTGAGTGCCTGTACGAGGTCTCGCTCATCGGCGACGCTGATGCAGTGGTCGTCGATCGACGACAGCACGCGCCCACCGAAGATCACCTTGTTACTGCCGCCGGTCAGGTGCAGCGTACCTGCGTAGAGCAGCCTGGCCGAGGCGGGGACGTCGAGCCGCCAGCGGGCGGCGTTCCTCAGGCTGCGCCGGAAGCTGGCGATGTCGGTGTGCCTTGGCGGGTAGATGGCCAGGTAATACAGGCCCGGAGGGAGCACGAAATAGGTCCAGCCTGTAGCCCGTGATTCCTTTGACAGGAATCGCTGCGACTGCAGGCGCTCCGGTTCACCGCCGGTATCGAAACTGCCGAGCCCAAAGCTGATGTTGTTATCCGCCGTGACGGACCCGAAGGGCTCAAGACGCTGTTGGCTCTCGTCCGCAGCGACCACGCGCAGCAGCACGATGACCTTCTCGCCGGCATCGACCGCTGTCGTATCGCTGGCGGCGGGCAAGCGTGTCGATGCGCAGCCGGCCGCCCAGATCATCGCCAGCGATGCGACAAGGACTCTCACGGTTTCGTCCGGTCCTGCTCGTCTTTTGCCGACGCCCCATTGGAACCGCGGACCCAGTCCTTCAGGAAATCTCCATAGGACTTCATCGCTGGTCGAATCGCGCGCTCGAAACGCTGCACCCGGTCATGTTCATCGAACTGGATCAGCAGCGAATAATGCTTGGGAATGTCCTCGGCGCCTCCGGCGCCTCCGTAACCCATCCCGACGGCCCAGAGCAGGATGCCCTGTCGCATCACCCAGTCATAGCCAAAGAGATTTGCGTCTTCCCAGATCAGGTCCGGGTCGCCGAGATTGTCGACGACGTCCTGTTTGGTCGTGACGCCGGCGCTCAGGAAATCCAGCTGCTCCTCGGCCACTGGCGTGCCTTCCAGCACCTTGCGCTCGGGAGTCGGGACCGGCAGCACCACGCAAGCGGCAAGGAAAGCCACTGCGCAGATCAGCAGGGCAGAGAGCGGCCAGGCAGCGTCCTTGCGCGCGCCGCTCCTGTTCGCGAAAAGCTTTGCAGCCATTCCCTCGGCTCCGTGGCCGGATGGTGAACCCGATCGTCGGTGGTTGTCCAGCCAGCGCGGCCGCTGTGCGCCTGTCAGATCTCCAGCAGGTCCCTGCCGACGATGATCTTGCCATCGAAGTGCGTGCTGGCCGCATCGATCCACATCTGCTCGGTAAGCGTCGCATCTTCCGGCGGCACCAGATGGGACAGGACCAGGACCTTGACCCCGGCCGCCCTGGCCACGCGACCGGCATCCTCCGCACTCGTGTGATGCGACAGGATGCTCTGCTTCAAGGTCGGCGCATTGGGCACGTTGGCAACGAGGCGATCGATCGCTGCCGGGTAGTAGGCATCGTGGACCAGTATGTCGGCCCCGTGCGCGAGTTCGATGAGGTTTTCCGATGGCGCGGTGTCGCCGGAGATCACGATCGACCGGTCATGCGCATCGAAGCGGTAGCCGAATGCCGGGACGACGGGCGGGTGATTCACGAGCGCTGCTGTCACCCGGACGTTTTCGTCCTCCATGACCAGCCCGCCTGTCGTCAGCTCGTGGACATGAATCAACGGCTGCAGCGGAATTCGACTCTCGTCCTCGATCCGTATCCGGATGTCGTAGGAATTCATCTCCAGGAACAGCCGGGTGATCTGCTCGAGCGGTGGTGGCCCCCAGCAGTCGACCCGCGTCCGCAAACCGGCCGTCCACGCAAGCAAGAGCAGATTTCCGTAGTCCGCATTGTGGTCCGAGTGATGATGCGTCAGGAAAACGTGTCGCAGCGTCGGAAGCGGGATGCCCGCAAGAACCAGTTGGCGAGCGACGCCGTCTCCGCAGTCGACGACGTACGTCATCCCGTTCACGACGATCGCCTGCGCCGACGCCGAGTTCGTCCTGCGGGGCCGCGGGCCGCCGCCGGTGCCAAGCAGGACCAGTCTGCTGGCGCCGGTTTCTCCTTGCGCGGGACGCGGAGCAACAGCGCAGCCGAGCAAGCCAGCCGCGCCCTGAAGAAACTGTCGCCGAGTACCGCTCATACCGTCTTCAAGCGTCCGACGCTCAGTATCAGGCCCGCTCGCACCTACCGGCCGCCCGGCCCGGGCTTGAACTCGACCAGGATCGAGTGCAGCGGCGTGTCGCCGGTGTTCTCGATCGCGTGCTGCATCGCGCCAAGGTCCAGCACGCTGCCCTTCGTCACGGTCTCGTCGAAGCTGGTGCCGTCCGGGCCAGTGATCCGCAGGTCGGCGCCCTCGATGAAATAGACGAACATCGGCGGGTGATAGTGCATCGGCTCGCTCTCGCCCGGGCCGAGCCGGTGCTCGACGATGCGCACGGCGTCGCTCTCATGCAGCACGGAGTAGAACGGTTGCGGCAGCGCGGCAGCCACGGAAGGCTCCCGCCGCACCGTCATCCCGAAGAACTGCGTCCAGGTGGTGCCGTCGTCGCGGGTCGCCTCGCCGGTCTCCTGCCACACGCCGTCCTCGCTGATCGAGATCCGGTAGCGCATCCGCGGGTTCGGCTGCCACTCGAGCTGGCGCTCGCCAACCAGGCGCAGTTCGGTCTCGACGCCGGGCCCGCGCGAGGTGTAGCTGCGCCAGCGGTACTGCTGCGCGGCCTCGTCCCAGGTCACGATCGCGAGTGCCTCGAAGTCGGTATGCAGGCCCTCGACCAGCAGAGTCGTGCCCCGCAATTTGCGGCGGATGATCTCGCGCGTCTCGAATTCGTGGCGCTGGCCGTCGCGGCCGAGGATCCAGCCACCACCGCTCCAGTCGCCGACCAGGAAATCCAGGCGCGCCATCGCCTGTTCGCGGGTCAGCGAGTCTGCGCCGGCGGCCGTGGCCGCCAGCGCTGCCAGCAACACCAATATCAGCTGCTTCATTCCGGGTCCTCCTCGCCGCGGCTTTGCCACTGCCTGTAGGCACGGCTCCAGTGCAGCCACAGGACCGGTCCGATCAGGAAGTACACGAGACCGCCGAGCGGCCGCCACGACGGCGGCGCGGCGAGTGCGATCGCGACCGAGACGAGACCGATCGCGGCGATCCACAGCTGCGACTGCATGGTCGCGCGGGTGATCGCGCGCTCGCGCGCATCGAGCCCGAGGACGTCGGCGCGCGCCAGCGCGTGCCGGTACAGCAGCGCGAACATGACGAACACCGCGACGAAGCCGGCCGAGTAAACGGCGAGCACCGGCCCGCCGTAGCTCGCGCCGAAGTCCCAGTGCCCGTACAGCAGCCCGTCGGTCAGCGCGCCGAACAGGTAGCGCAGCGGGTAGACGTAGAACAGCACCAGCAGCAGCAGCACGGCGTTCAGGAAGATTGTCAGCGCGTCGACGAGCCCGTAGCGCCGGAAATACTGGTAGTGCAGGTACCAGATCCAGACCAGCACTGCGAACGTCAGCCCGAAGGCGGGGAAGCCGCGCAGCACCCCGAACAGTTCGGCGGCGCTGGTCGGCAGCTCGGTCGACACGACCAGCAGTGCCAGCGCGAATGCGAACACCGCGTCGCTGAATTCCTCGAGCCGCGAGATGTCGCCGCCGCGCCAGCGGAAGCCGGTCTTCTCGATGGTCTGCCCCGCCGCCAGCCGTTCTCGGATCATGCACGCCGCTCCTGCCGTTCCTCGCCGCCGAACCAGACTCGCCGCGGCTGCACGAGCCCGAACTGCGCACACAGCTCGGCCGGGTGTTCCGCGCGCCACAGCACGAGGTCGGCGCGCTTGCCGGGCTCGATCGTGCCGCGCTCGGCGGCGAGCCCGAGCGCGGCGGCGGCGTGGCGCGTGACGCCCGCCAGCGCCTCCTCGACGGTCAGGCCGAACAGCGTGCAGGCCATCGTCAGGTTCAGCAGCAGCGATGCGATCGGCGCGCTGCCGGGATTCAGGTCGCTCGCGACTGCGATCGGCACGCCGTGCTCGCGCAGCAGCGCGACCGGCGGTGGCTTCGTCTCGCGCAGCCAGTGGTAGGCACCGGGCAGCAGCACCGCGACGGTGCCGGTCTTCGCCATGGCCCGCACCCCGGCTTCGTCGAGGTGCTCGAGGTGGTCGGCTGACAGCGCCTGGTAGCGCGCCGCTAGCGCGGCACCGTGCTGGTTGGACAATTGCTCGGCGTGCAGCTTGACCGGCAGGCCCAGCTTGTGGGCCGCGCCGAACACGCGCGCGACCTGCGCGGGCGTGAAGCCGATGGTCTCGCAGAAGGCGTCGACGGCGTCGGCAAGGCCGGCCGCGTGCGCGGCCGGCAGGATCTCGCGGCAGACCAGCTCGACGTAGTCATCGGCGCGGCCGCGGTGCTCGGGCGGCAGCGCATGCGCGGCCAGGAGCGTCGTGCGCACGGTCACCGGCAGCACGTCGCCGAGCCGGCGCGCGACGCGCAGCATCTTCAGTTCGTTGTCGACATCGAGCCCGTAGCCGGACTTGACCTCGACGCAGGTGACGCCTTCCGAGACCAGCCGCGCGGCGCGGTCGCGCGCCAGGCGCAGCAGTTCGTCCTCGCCGGCCGCGCGCGTCGCGTCCACGGTCGCGAGGATGCCGCCACCGGCACGCGCAATCTGCTCGTAGCTGGCGCCGTCGAGGCGCTGCTCGAACTCACGGTGGCGCGAGCCGGCCCAGACCAGGTGGGTGTGGCAGTCGATCAGCCCCGGCGTCAGCAGCGCGCCGCCGGTGTCGAGCACCTCGGCGCCGGCCGGCGGGGCCGGCAACTCGCTGTCGGGACCGACCCAGGCGATGCGCCCGCCGGCGATCGCGACTGCGCCGGGCGCGACCAGGCCATAGCGCTCGCCGCCGGCGACACAGGTCGCGACAGCGGCGCCGCGGATCACGCGGGTCCAGCCCTTGCGGTCGATTTCCCCCACGGGCCGGCAGCTTACCGGATGGGGCCGGCGCCGCGTTATGCTGCGGCCCTGTCCGCCCGGGGAAAACGCCCTTGCCCGACCGCACGATCACGACCGAGTTCATCACGGCGCTGCCGAAGACCGACCTGCACCTGCACCTGGACGGATCGCTGCGGCTGCCGACGCTGATCGAGCTGGCGCGCGAGCACAAGGTGGCGCTGCCCAGCGACACCGAGGACGGCCTGCGCAGGCTGGTGTTCAAGGACCGCTACACGGACCTGGCCGACTGCCTGTCCGGCTTCCAGTACACGGTCGCGGCGCTGCAGTCGGCCGAAGCGCTCGAGCGCGCTGCGCAGGAGCTGGCCGAGGA
>JBFGAO010000082.1:0-6007 GCA_041568095.1 Steroidobacteraceae bacterium
CGGCTGCCATGTCGCGTTCATCTTCCAGCCGGCCGAGGAGAACCTTGGCGGCGGCGAGCGGATGATCGAGGACGGGCTGTTCGACGAGTTCCCCTGCGAGAGCGTCTGGGGCATGCACAACTGGCCGGGCCTGCCGGCCGGGCAGTTCGCGGTGCATCCGGGCACGGTGATGGCAGCGGCGGACTTCATGGACATCCGTATCCTCGGCCGCGGCGGCCACCCCGCGATGCCGCAGCAGGCCGCCGACCCGCTGATCGCGGCCGCGCAGGTGGTCTCCGCGCTGCAGGCCGCGGTAAGTCGCGAGGTCGCGCCGACCGATGCGGCGGTCGTGTCGGTCACGAAGCTCGCCGGCGGCACGACCTACAACGTGATCCCCGACGCGGTCGAACTGAAGGGCACGATCCGGACGCTGACGCCGGCGGCGCGCGAGCAGATGAAGCAGCGCGTGTCGGAGATCGTCAGCGGCGTAGCCGCGGCGCTCGGCACCGAGGCCGAGATCAGCTTCCTCGAGGGCCACCCGCCGACGATCAACACCGAGCGCGAGGCGCGCATCGCCGAGGCCGTGGCCCAGGACGTCGTCGGCGCCGGCAACGTGCACTGGGGTCTGCCGCCGTCGATGGGCGCCGAGGACTTCTCCTACATGCTGCAGCGCAAGCCGGGCTGCTACCTGTGGATCGGCAACGGCGGCGAGCCTGGCAGCTGCGGGCTGCACAACGCTCGCTATGACTTCAACGACGCGATCATCCCGGTCGGCGCGAGTTACTGGGTACGCCTCGTCGAGCGGCTCGCGGGCGGGCAGGGCTGACAGCAAGCAGCGCGCGGCGCGGCTGCTACGCTTGTCGCGTCAGCGCCCTTGCGAGGTGATGTCGCCGCCGTTGCCGTTGGTCCGCTCCTTGCGCCCCTCGATGAAGTAGTAGGCCAGCGTCGCGACGCCGATGCCGGCCGGGATCAGGCCGAACAGCGCGATGTCGCTGCTGGCGACGCGGTCCAGCGCGAACCAGACGGTGATGCCGACGGCCAGCAGGATCAGGCCGTTCAGCAGGTGCCGGGGCCGGCGCACGCCGTCGTCGTCCTGCAGTTCCGGCGGCAACTCGAGGCCGCGTTCCATCGCGGCGAGGCGCTCCTTGTGCCGCAATTCGTTGCGCTGCATCCGTACGCGGTGCTTCGCGATGATCGCCACCATGCCGATGCCGATACCGAAGATGATGGCGACGATGGGGATGAAGACGGCGATGGTCTCGGTCATGTCATGCGATTCCATGGGGGGGCTCCGTGGGTCAGGGAATTGTGAACAGCCGGATCAGGGTCTCGATCAGGGGCCAGTCGCCACGCGAGCCCGTGCCTGCCAGGAAGCCCGCCAGGGCCGCCGCGGCAGCCTCCAGCGTCTGGTTCTCAAGGGCCAGCGCGCGTCGTAACCTGTCCATGACCCTTGATACGCGCCGGCGCCGCGGCAGGTTTCAGGATTGCCTGTCCGGGCCGTGAAACCTGGCGCCGGGCTGCTGCGTATCAACCGCAAAGGAAACCTCATCGGCGATGTCGGCGGATCAGGCAATCGTGGACTTGATCGAAGCCGGCAGGGCCGAGGAGGCCTTCGACCGGCTGGTGCCGGCCTTTCGCCGCCGCGTGTACGGGCTGGCTTACAGCCTGTTGCGCGACCGGGGGGCGGCCGAGGACCTGGCGCAGGAGGTGTTCGTGAAGCTCTGGCAGGTGCTGCCGCAGTACGACGGGCGGGCGCAGCTGTCCACGTGGATCTACGCGATCACGCGCAACGCCGCCGTGTCGGCGCTGCGCAAGCGCCGCCGCACGCTGTCCATGTCGGACCAGGCAGTGCTGGAGGAAGTCGAGCGCTCGAGCCCTGCGCCGGCGGGGGACGAGGCCGGTGACGCCGCGCTGTGGCGACAGGTCGCGGCGCTGCCCGAGAAGCAGCGCCAGGTCGTCACGCTCTATTACCAGGACGAGCGGCCCGTGGACGAGGTCGCCGCGATGCTCGGCATCCCGGTCAACACCGTGAAGACCCATCTGCATCGCGCGCGGGCGCGGCTGGCTGCCGCGCTGGGCGCGCGGGACGAGGTGACGGCATGAGCGACGAACCCGACGGACTGGAGCGCCGGCTGCGGCAGCTGCACGCGGGCCTCGACGCGCGGCCGGGCTTCGAGCAGCGGGTCATGGCGCGCGTTGCGGCGCTGCGGGCGGCACAGGGCGCACCGCGCGCGGACCTGCGCGCACAGTTCGAGCGGCGCCGCGAGCGGGCGCGGCGCGCACTGCGCCGTGAGGCCTGGCTGCAGGGCGCGACGCTGGCAGGCATCGGCATTGCCGCAGCTGCGGTGGCCTGGGAATTCGCGCCGGCGCTGGTGGCTCACGCTGCCGCGGCGTCGGGCGGGCTGCAGCCGGCGTCGCTCGCCGGCGTGACGCTGCTCGGCCTTGCCGCTGCGGTCGGCTGGCTGCTGCGGCGCAACGGCATCCGGATCATCTGACGGCTTTCAGCCGCCGGCGCCGTCGAGGCGCTCGTGCAGGTAGGCGCGCGCCAGGCGCCAGTCGCGCTTGACGGTCCGTTCCGAGATGTCGAGCGCCCGGGCCGTGTCCTCGACCGACAGGCCTGCGAAGTAGCGCAACTCGACGATCCGCGCGAGGCGCTCGTTCAGCGTCTCGAGCCCTGCCAGTGCCGCGTCGAGGCCGACCAGCCGCTCGGCCTGGTCGTCGACGCCGATCTGCACCGACTCGAGGTCGAGCTTCACGGCGTCTCCGCCGCGCTTCAGTGCGAGCCGCCGCCGCGCGCGATCGACGAGGATCTGCCGCATCGCCTTGCCGGCGACGCAGTAGAAATGCCGGCGGTCCTCCCAGCCGGGTTTGGCGCCGGCGGTCAGCTTCAGGTAGGCCTCGTGCACCAGCGCGGTCGTGTTGATGGTCTGCGGGCCAGGCGCCTGCCTGATTTGCCAGTGCGCGCGCTGGTGCAATTCGTCGTAGACGAGCTCGAACAGCCGGTTGAACGACGCCGCGTCGCCGTCGCGGATCGCGCCCATCAGCTGGGTGACCTGGCCGGGGCCGGACATGGCGTCTCCCGCTTCGTATTCGTGCGGCCAGTATAGGCAGCGGCAGGCAAAGCCCGCATACGGGGTGGCCCCTGTCCGCCGCGGGCTGCGTAGGAGGAGACAGGCAACCGGGAGAACTGCGATGAACCGACAGATCCCTGCACGGACCGGGGTGGCCGCCGCCGTCCTCGCGGGCCTTGCCGTCGCCGGCTGTGGCGGCGGCCAGAAGTCCGTGGCCCGGCCGGCCTGCGAATTGCTGACGGCCGAGGAGGTCAGCGAGGCGCTCGGCCGGACCGTCGTCGCGGTCAACCAGGTCTCCGACGAGGGCTGGAGCGCCTGCAGTTACTTCGACCTGGACACGATGTATTCCTTCGGCATCGACGTCGTCTGGCAGGGCGGCCTGGAGCAGTGGCAGCTGCTGTCGGAGGCCCGCAAGATGGCGCCGCAGCTGTCGGAGGACTCGGCGGTCACCGAGGAGCTGGTCAGGCCCGGTCCGGTCAAGGGCCTCGGCGATGCTGCCTGGTACAACGAGCTGACCGGCTCGCACGTGCTGGTCGGCGACACGCTGGTCGGCTTCAGGGTCGTGCTGCTGCCGGAGCCGAAGAAGCAGTTCCGGCCGCTGGCCGAGAAGGTCGTCGCCCGCCTGAAGTCCTAGAGCGCGGCCAGCGCCTGCTCGGTCTCGGCGATGCGGGCGTCGCCGGCGACGAAGGTGTCGCGGCGGATCGCGAGGGCTTCCTCGAGTGCGGCGCGCGCCTCGTCGCGGCGACCCAGCGCGGCGAGCGTGACGCCCAGCCCGTGCGCGGCGTCGGCAATGCGCCAGTGCCCGGCAGGGAAGTTCTCGCGGAAGTTGGCGAGCGCGTCACGGTAGTCGCGCTCGGCGCCGGCGAGGTCGCCGCGCAGGCGCTTCAGGCCGCCGAGGTTGTTCAGCGACGCGCCGACGTCGCTGTGGCCGGGGCCCAGCACGCGCCGGCGCATCTCGAGCCCGGCCTGCAGCAGCCGGCCGGCCTCGTCGAGCCGGCCCAGGTCGCGCTGCATCACGCCGAGGTTGTTGGTCGCGGTCGCGACCTTCCAGTGCTCGTCGCCGAAGGCGGCGCGGTAGTTGGCCAGCGCCTCGCGCTGCGTCTCGGCCGCGCGCGGCAGGTCGCCGGTGCGGTAGTACAGCGTCGCGAGGTTGTTCAGCGTGCTGCCGACATCGGGGTGCGCGTCGCCGAGCAGGCGCCGGCGCAGCGCCAGCGCCTCGTTCAGCAGTTCCTCCGCCTCGGGATAGCGGCCCTGGCGGTCGACGTAGATCGCGACCTGGTCCAGCGCGGCGGCGATGCTCGGGTGGTCGGCGCGGTAGATGCGCCGCATCAGCGCCAGTTCCTCGCGGTGCAGCCGCTCGGCCTCGGGCAGGTCGCCGAGGCTGCCGCGAATGGCGGCCAGCACGCCCAGCGAGATGCCGACATCCGGGTGGTCCTCGCCGAGCCGCTCGCGGCGGATCGCGAGCGCGCGCTGCGCGACCTGCTCGGCCTCGTCGTTGCGCTCGTACTCCTCGAGCAGCAGCGCGAGGTTGTGCATGACGGTCGCGGCCTCGGCGCTGGCGTCGCCGTGCCGCCGCTGCACGGCGCTGAGCGCCTCGCGGAACAGCCGCTCGGCCTCTTCGGCCTGGCCCTGGCGGTGCCGGATCTGCGCCAGCAGCAGCAGGCTGTCGCCGAGCTGGCGCGCGTCGGCGCCGCCGCGGCGCAGCGCGAGCGACTCGCCGATCAGGGCCTCCGCCTCGGCATAGCGTCCTGTCTCCATCACGGTCGTCGCCAGCGCCGTGATCGCGCGCACGGTCAGCGGCGCGTCGCCGCCGAGGTGCTCGCGGGCCTCCGCGACCGCCTGCTCCAGCAGTTCGGCGGAGCGCTCGTACAGCCCCAGCTTCAGGTACAGCTGGCCCAGCAGCGTCAGCGTCTCGATGCGCAACCCGGAGCCCGCCGGCAGCGCGCCGATCCGCGCGACGCCTTCCTCGACCAGCTCGCGCGCACTGACCTCGCGGCCGCGAACGCGCTCCGGGTCGACGCCGCCGAACAGGTCGAACAGGAAGGCCGCGACGGCCTGCGCGCGCGCCGCCTCCTGGCGCGCCTCGCGCGCCTGCCACAGCGTGCCGGCAAGCCCGGCCGCCAGCGACAGGAACACGACGGCCGCCGCCGCGACGCCGACGCGGTGCCGCTTCAGGTAGCGGCCGGCGCGATAGGCGAGCGTGCCGGGCCGCGCGCTGACTGGCTGCCCGGCGAGGTGGCGACGCAGGTCGTCGGCCAGCGCCTGCGCCGACGGGTAGCGCCGCTCCGGCTGCTTCTCGAGCGCCTTCGCGACGATGGTGTCGAGGTCGCCCTCGAGGCGCCGCCGCGCCGCGGCCGTGAGGTTGGGCAATTTCGACAGCGGCACCGGCTCCTGCTCCAGCAGCTGCGCGACGTCGGTGAGCGCGCGCGAGCGCAACTCGAGGGGACGGCGGCCGCCCAGCAATTCGTACAGCACGGCGCCCAGCGCATAGACATCGGTCGCGGTCGATGCAGGCTCGCCGCGCAGCTGCTCGGGGGCGGAGTACTCCGGGGTCAGCGCGAGCAGGCCGGCGCGCGTCATGCCCTCGTCGTCGCGCTCCTGGCCCAGCAGCCGCGCGACGCCGAAGTCCAGCAGCCGCACGCGGCCGGTGGCCGTGACCAGCATGTTCGCCGGCTTCAGGTCGCGATGGACGATCAGCCGGCTGTGCGCATGCGTGACCGCGGCGCAGGCCTGCAGCAGCAGGCCGACGCGCGCAGCGACGTCGAGGCCGCGCTCACTGGCGTAGTCGGTGATCGGCTGGCCCTCGACGCGCTCCATCGCGAGCCAGGGGGCGCCCTCGTCGGTGAAGCCGGCATCGAGCAGGCGAGCGATGCCGGGGTGCTCGAGCCGCGCGAGGATCCGGCGCTCCTGCAGGAAGCGCCGTTCCAGCAGGCCCGCCGCGCGCCCGCCGCGCACGA
>JBFGAO010000083.1:0-5988 GCA_041568095.1 Steroidobacteraceae bacterium
CGGTGTCGATGACAACGTTTGTGCCATGACCATCGCCTGCGGGCAAGCACGCGCGCCTGCCGCTACTGCCGCAGCCGGCCCTGCAGCCACAAGTGGCGGTAACGGAAGTCGATGGCGGTGGCAGGTGGCGGTCCCTGCAACGGCTCCGGCGGCAGCGCCAATCGTTGCGGGTCCGGGGCGCGCCCTGCGGGGACTGCGGCGATGGCTTCCCTGTCCGTGCCGGGTATGGATCCACAGTCGGCCAGCACGGCAGCCAGCATCAGCACCGGCAGGAAGTCGCGCATCGCTATTGCCGCAGCAGCTCGATGTCGATCTGCCGGGATGTGCGGCCATCGACCTGGATCCACCGCGCGTGGTAGCCCGGCTTGCTGATGTGGATGTCGACGACGTCGTCGAGGTTGCAGAGCAAGAAGCGGCCGTCAGGCTCGCTGCGCGTCGTGGCCATGCCGTAGCCGAGGCCGTCATCGGCCCACAGCGCGGCACCGGCGATGGCCTGCCGGCCGTTCGCAGTGGTCTCGTAGATCGTGCCAGTTACCCAGGGCTCGACGGCAGTCTGCGGGCGCCGCGCCGCACCCTGTTCCTGCAACGCGGCTGCCTGGACCATCTCGACGCGGACCGCGACGTCCTTGCTGACGTCGACGCGGACGGCACAGGGCTGCACGAAGCCGTCCTTGATCGCGAGCACCGTGATCCGCGAGTCGGGCAATTGCCCGGCCTCGAAGCGGCCCAGCGAGTCCGTCCGCAGCGGGCCCCGGGCCCACCAGTACGAGTAGCCGAAGCCGTTCGCCTCGTCGACCCACAGGTTGATGTCCGCAGCGCCGACCATGCCGCTCGAGAAGTCAAACACTTCGCCGGAAGCGCGGTGCGTTCCCGGCTGTGGCACCGGCTGCTGCGGTGGCGCCGGTGGCGGCGCGGCAGCTGTCTGGGAGGCAGTGGTGGCACCGCCCTCAGCTGACCCGGATCCGCAAGCGGACAGGAGGGCGGCCGAGAGCAGCGCGAGCGTGATCGCGCGGGAACGGGTCAATGACGTGATCATGGTCCTGGCTCCTCTGGGTGTCGTCAGGCTGGGCGCCAGACTTGCCCCGCGGCGGCAGGTTCACAATCACGCGCCAGTCATTTATTTGTCCTCCGGGGATCCCGCGCCAGGTGCTTGATTGCCTTCGGTTTTCTCCGGTCCCTCACCCGCGCCGCCGAAGCGGTAGCGCAGCGTCAGCCCGTAGCTGCGCGGGTCACCGAGGCTGGCGCTGACGAAGGTCCCCATGTCGAGTGCGCGCGAGAAGTAGCGCTTGTCCGCCAGGTTGCGGCCCCAGACGGTCAGGTCCAGGCCGCCTTGCGCCAGTTCGAGGCGGGCGCTGGCATTCCACAGGCCGAAGGCGCGTTGCGGGATCGAGTCGCGGTCGTAGTCGAAATACACGTCGTCGCGCCAGGAGTGGTCGAGCTGCAAATCCACGCGACCGAAGGTCGTCGCAGCAGTCCAATTCGCCGCGATGGCGACCGTCGCATCGGGCGCGTGCCGGAACCGGGAGTCGAGGGTCGCATCAACGACATTGGGCTTCAGCCTGGTGAACTTCGCGTCGACGATGCCGAGCGAGCCGCTGAGGCGCAGCCGCCCGAGCACCGCCGTCAGTTCCAGTTCGCCGCCATTGATACGCGCCTCGCCGCCGTTCTGCACGAATAGCTGGAACTGCGACGTGCCGCCCACCAGCTCCGACTGGATCAACTGAACCTCGTCGAATTCCGAGCGGAAAAGCGCCAGCACGAGCCGCAGCCTGTCGTCCAGCAGGTCGGCGCGTGCGCCCAGCTCGACGGCGGTGACGTGCTCAGGCTCGAAAGTGCCGAGGTTCGCCACCGTCGCGCCGCGCAGGTTGTAGCCGCCGGCGCGGTGCCCCCGGCTCCACTTCGCGTACAGCAGCGCATTACCGGCCGGACGGTAGTCCAGCCCGACGACCCAGGGCAGGTAGTCGAAGCGGCGCCTCGGCAGCGTCGCACGGCAGATACCCGGCGCGTCCAGCAGCGCGGGGTCCACGGTGCAGCTCTCGACGCCCGCGACGCGCCGCGCATTGCGCGAGGTCAGCTGCCGGCCGTCCTCGTTGAAACGCAGCCCGGCGGTGACGCGCCAGCGATCCGACAGCGCATAAACAAGCTGTGCGAAGGCGGCCAGCGAGTCGTTGCGCACGTCGCCGGCCGGGAGGTTCTCGTTCCAGCGCGACGTGACCGGGTCGAAAGCCAGGAAGCGCTGGTCGAAGCGGGCCTTTTCCTCGAAATAGTGCAGGCCGACGACCCATTCGAGGCGCCCGTTTATCGCCTCGCCGAGCAACTGCAGTTCCTCGCTGAACTGTTCCTGGCGGTCGCTGCGCCGCAGCACCGCAGCGAGGTCGTAGGGCGTGCCGTCCTGGTCCACGTCCAGCGCGAGACCATCGACGCGCCGCGCCGCGGTGATCGACTTGAGGCGCCAGCCGGCTCCGGCGTACTCGACGGTGGCTGATGTGCCCGTGGCCTCCGTGTGCACCGATCCGCTGCGGTTGGCCGGCACGGCACGGGCCAGTGGCGCGATGTAGCGGCGGATGTCGTCGTCGGGATTGCCGGAGGCCGCGGTCACTCGGGCGCTGGACGGGCTGGTCCACAGCAGGCTGCGCAATTGCCCGCCGTTGCGAAATTGCGTGTGGTCGGCGGACAGCAGCAGTTGCCAGTGGCCAGCCGGCGCAATGCGCAGCTGCCCGCGGACAAAGTCGCTGCGGTCGTCGTCGAGATCGCGGCCGGTCACGGTGCTGTGCCCGTAGCCGTCGTGCCGGGCATGCGAGGCAGCGACGCGAAACGCCACTGCGCCGCCGGAGGCGGGCAGGTTCACGACGCCGGCCAGTTCGCGGCGCGCGTGGTTGCCGAGCGTCGCCTCTGCATGGCCCTCGAAGCGGTTTGACGGGCGCCTGGTCAGCAGGCTCAGTGCGCCGCCGATCGTATTGCGCCCGAACAGCGTGCCCTGCGGCCCGCGCAGCACCTCGACGCGCTCCATGTCGAGCAGCCGCAGGTTGGCGCCGGTGATGCGCGCGATGTAGACGCCGTCGAGGTAGACGCCAACCGCCGGGTCCACGGTCGGCACCGAGTTCGGCTCGAACTGGCCGCGCATCGCGATCAGCGAGGTCGAGCGGCTGGTCTGGTCGGTCGCGACCACCAGGCTCGGCGCGAGGAACTGGATGCCGGCGAGGTCCCGGACCTGGCGCTGCTCGAGCTCCTGCTGCGAGAACGCCGACATCGAGATCGGCACGAGCTGCAGCAGCTCCTCGCGCCGCCGTGCGGTCACGACGACGGTCTCGAGCCTCGGGGTCGCTTCCACTTGTTCCTGCCCCGCGGCGGCGGCGGCCGGGGCCGGCATCAGCAGCATGCCCGCGAGCGTGATTGTTGCCATTCGCCGCATCGTCGCCCCGGTCAGGACGTGCCTGCGGCGGCCAGTCGCGACTGCAACTGCTGGAACTGGCGGCGGTTGTCGGCATGGATCCGGGCTAGCCACTGGCGGAACTGCACGCTGCCGGGGGCGGTGGCGAACACGGGATCGGCGTCGATGCAGTCGACGTACAGCAGCGGATGCGGGTGCAGGTCCAGCACGCAGGTCATCCGGAAGCCCTCGGCATGGGCGCGATCGAGCGCCTCCCAGGCGCGGTCTTGCCGCCCGGCCAGCGCATGCGCCCGCGCCCGCAGTACCGTGAACAGCGGCAGGCGCGGCGCATCCGGACCGTCGAGGAAGGCCTCGATGCGCTGCAGCAACTCGCGCGCCTTGCCGGGTTCTCCGCTCTGCGACCACGCGCGGACCAGGTCCAGGCCCGGCAGCACCCGCGGCGCCGTGATCGGGCCCCGGCCGCGCGCGAGATCGGGCAGGCGCGATTCGAGTATCTCGCGCGCGCGGCCGGAGCGGCCGGCGATCAGCGCGAGCCTTGCAGCCGGCAGGTCCAGCAGTCGCGTCCCGGGATAGTCGCCGCGCCGGCGGTCGAGCGACTCGAAGGCCGCCGCATGCCGGCCGTCAGCGGTCAGTTCGGCCGCATCGGCGAGCGCCAGGATCAGCGGATCGTCGGTTGGCTCGCGCAGCACCTCGATTGCGCCGGCCCGGTCGCCCATCGACAGGTGCAGGCCCCACATCGCGACGCGCGTGCCGGCCTCGAATTCGAAGGGCGGGGTGCCGGCGCGCGTGGCCCGCACTGCCTCGTCCAGACGGCCCAGGTAGCTCTCTAGGACCGCGATGTTGCGGACGCCGTAGTCGACCCCTGCGCGGGCGACCATCTGCTCCATGCGCAGGCGGGCCGCGTCGTGCATGCCGAGGCGGAGTAGCGACAGCGCCGCCATGCCGATCGCGAGCGGCATCTCCGGGTCCAGCTCGGCGGCTCTCTCGAAAAGCGGCAGCGCGCGCTTCGGGTCCTGCCACTGCACCGCGCGCGCGTAGTCGTAGTGCACATAGGCATTGTTCGGCTCGCTCCTGACGGCACGGTCGAACAAGCCGATCGCGCGCACATAGCCGTCGAATTCGTCGCGATAGCGGAAGCGGAGGATCTCGAAATCGGCCATCACGCGCAGCGCATCGGCATTCTTCGGGTCCAGCGCGTAGGCGCGCTCGGCGTGCTCGCGGCCGACCCGCGTGTTCTCCTCTGGCGCGTCGAAGGACGAGGTGGCCCGGTTGAAGCGGTAGCTGGCGAGGCCGGCGTGTGCCGCCGCGTAGCCCGGATCCAGCGCGACCGCCTGCTCGAAATGCCGGCGCGCGCCCTCGCGGTCGAGCCGGACGCCGCGCGCACGGAGCTTCGACAGGCCCACCAGGTACAGGCGATACGCCTCCACGCTCTGCGTGCCGCGCCGGAGTCCCTGCTCCGCGCCGGATTCGAGCAGCTCGACCTTCAGCGCGGAAACGACCGACAGCGCGATCTCGTCCTCGATCTCGAACAGGTCCCCGAAGTCCCGCTCGAAGGTCTGGGACCAGAGCTGGTATCCGCTGGCCGCATCGGTCAGCCTTGCCGCGATCCGCAGGCGGTTGCCTGCGCGGCGCACGCTGCCCTCGAGCAGATGACTGACGCCCAGATGCCCGGCGATCTCCGCGGCCGGCTCCTGCCGGCCCTTGAAATAGAACGAGGCGGTGCGCCCGGGCACGCGCAGCCCGCGCACGCGGGCCAGGTGGTTCAGCAGCGAGTCCGACAGGCCGTCGGCGAAGTACTCGTCATCGGCGTCGGCGCTGAGGCTGACGAAGGGCAGCACCGCGACCGAGGCCGTGCCCGGCGGCGTGGCCGCGTCGTCGCGCAGCACCAGCCACAGCAGCAGCGCCAGCACCGTGGCCGCGGCGGCCGCGTAGCCCGTGAGGTGCCAGGACCAAGCACGTCTCTCGTCGCTTGCCGGTGCGGCAGGCGGTGGCGGGTCCTGCAGGGGATAGATGAAGCGGTAGCCGAGCCGCGGCAGCGTCTCGATGTACTGAGGCGAGGCGGCATTGTCGCCCAGCGCGTCGCGCAGCCGCGCGATCGCGTTGTTGAGTCCGTGGTCGAAGTCGACGTAGACGCTGCCGGGCCACAGCGCCTCGCGCAGCTCCTCCCGAGTGACGACGGATCCGGCGCGCTCCAGCAGCATCCGGAGGACCTGGAAGGGCTGGTCCTGCAGGCGGATGCGGCGGCCCTGCTTGCGCAACTCGCGCGAAGCCCGGTCGATCTCGAACACGCCGAAGCGGATTGGCTGCGCGCGCTCCTGCGAATCGTCCATGCCGGGCGGCCCTCGCTGCCCAGGCATCTTGCCACGGCCCCGGGCCCCGGGGCACAAAGTGTCATGGCCCGGGGCCCCAGATCTCGCAGGGGGAATACCTCAGCCGCCTTTCGCCCGTTGCGGGCCCGCAAAAGGAAAAGGCCCCTTGCGGGGCCTTCTCGTCGTCGTGGCACTCGGTCGCGATCGCCCGCGTCACTCTTCCATCAGGAAGCTGCGCAGCTGCTCGGAGCGGCTCGGGTGGCGCAGCTTGCGCAGCGCCTTGGCCTC
>JBFGAO010000084.1:0-5879 GCA_041568095.1 Steroidobacteraceae bacterium
CGCCGACGCGACGCTGGAGTCGCTGGTCGCGCAGTTCGGCGACGTCGACCTCGATGCGGAAATCCGGGTTGCGGATGCAAAGGCCGGTGGTGCGCGGCTGCGGGGCGCGGTGCTGAGGATCGAGCCGCAGGACGCGGCGCCGTGAGGTTCGCCATTTCGCTGCTCGCGGCCGCGATGGCCCTGCCGCCGGCCCAGGCCGGCGCCATGGAGGTACTGCGGCTCGAGGTCAGCGAGCACGAGCGCGCCTATGTCGTCGAGTTCGACGCACGACTCGCGGCGCCGGCGCCGGCCGTGATGGCCGTGCTGACCGACTATGCACGCTACCCGGAACTGGACCCGCGCATCCTCGAGGCGCGGCGGTTGCCGGACCGTGACGGCCGGCCGGTGCTGTACACGCGGCTGCGCGGCTGCGTGGGCTCGGTGTTCTGCCGCAGCATGGACCGCTACGAATGGCTGGACGAGGGCCGCGGGCGCTTCGTGGCCACCGCGATCCCCGGCGAGGGCGACCTGCTGCGCGGCGAGACGGTCACGCGCGTGGTGCCGGATGCGGGCGGCGCACGGGTCAGTTACCGGACCGAGTTCGAGCCGTCGTTCTGGATGCCGCGCTGGCTGGTGCGCGGCGCGATGCACGCGACGCTGCGCGAGGGCACGCAGGAGATGTTCGCGCGCATCGAGCGCCGCGCCGCGGGGCTGCCGTGACGCGCGCGCGCCGGCCGCCCGCACCGGCTGCGCGGCTGCTGCGCTGGCAGGCGCGGCATGGCCGCCACGACCTGCCCTGGCAGCAGGACCCGACGCCGTACCGTGTCTGGGTGTCGGAGATCATGCTGCAGCAGACGCAGGTCGGGACGGCGACCCCGTACTACCAGCGCTTCCTCGAGCGCTTTCCCGATGTCCGCGCGCTCGCGGCGGCGCCGCAGGACGAGGTGCTGCACCTGTGGTCGGGGCTCGGCTACTACGCGCGCGCCCGGAACCTGCACGAGGCCGCGCGTCGCGTCGTCAACGATCACGGCGGTGAGCTGCCGGACTCGCTGGACGCGCTGACGGGCCTGCCCGGGATCGGTCGCTCGACGGCCGGCGCGATCCTCGCGCTGGGCTTCGGCAGGCGCGCGCCGATCTGCGACGGCAACGTGAAGCGCGTGCTGTCGCGCTACTTCGGCCTGCGCGAGGCGCCGGGCGCCGCTGCCGACCGCGCATTGTGGGCGCTTGCCGAGGCCTGCACGCCGCGGCGGCGGGTCGCGGCGTACACACAGGCGATCATGGACCTCGGTGCGACGGTCTGCACGCGCACGCAGCCCGATTGCCCGCGCTGCCCGCTGCGTGGCGACTGCGTCGCGCTGGCGCAGGGCCGCGTCGACGAGTTGCCGCTGCGTCGCGCGCGCAGCGGCGCGCGACGCCTCGAGCGCCGCGTCATGGTGTTCGCGCTGGCCGGCGACGCGGTGCTGCTGCGCCGGCGCGCGCCGGGCGGCGTCTGGGGCGGGCTGTGGACGCCGCCGGAGTTCGGCGCGGAAGCCGCGGCGCTGGACTGGTGCGTCGCGGAACTGGGCGTGCCGGCGCGCGAGGTCGGGCGCCTGCCACTGCTGCGCCACGTGTTCACGCACTTCGACCTGGACATCCTGCCACTCGTCGCGCGGGTCGCACGGCGGCCGGCGCGCGTGGAGCAGCCGGGCAGCCTCTGGTATAACAGCCGCGCGCCGCAGCCGGTCGGGCTGCCGGCGCCGGTGGCGGCGCTGATCGGCGCCTGCACGGGCGGTGCGGAGGAGAGAGATGGCGAGGATGGTGCAGTGCGTGCTGCTGGGTCGCGAGGCCGAGGGCCTCGATCGCGTGCCCTATCCCGGTGAACTGGGCCAGCGCATCTACGACAAGGTGTCGAAGGAGGCCTGGCAGAAGTGGCTGGGCCACCAGACGATGCTGATCAACGAATACCGGCTCGTGCCCTTCGAGCCGAAGGCGCGGCAGTTCCTGGTGGGCGAGATGGAGAAGTTCTTCTTCGGCGGCGGCTCGGAGAAGCCCGACGCCTACGTCGATCCCGACGCCAAGGGCTGACCGGCCAGCGCCTGCTGCAGCTGCTCGCGCGTCAGCCGGACGATCACCGGCGACAGCGCCAGCAGCGAGACCAGGTTCGGCAGCGCCATCAGCGCATTCAGCGTGTCGGCCAGCGTCCATGCCAGGTCCAGCTGCGTCATCGCGCCGGTGAACGCGGCCGCACACCACAGCACGCGGTAGGGCAGGATCGCGCGCACGCCCAGCAGGAACTGCCAGCAGCGCTCGCCGTAATAGGCCCAGCCGAAGATCGTCGTCAGCGCGAACACCGTCAGCGCCAGCGCGACGACCTGCCCGCCCAGCGACGGCAGCGCCGAGTCGAAGGCCAGCTGCGTCAGCACCGCGCCCGTCTGGCCGCTGGTCCAGGCGCCGGAGGCCACGATCGCGAGTGCCGTCATCGTGCAGACGACGATCGTGTCGAGGAAGGTGCCCATCATGCCGATCAGGCCGCTGCGCACCGGGTTGTCGCTCTGGCCGGCCGCCTGCGCGATGCCGGCGGTGCCGAGGCCCGCCTCGTTCGAGAACACGCCGCGCGCGACGCCGTAGCGGATCGCCGCCATCACCGCGGCGCCGGCGAAGCCGCCGGTCGCGGCGGTCGGCGTGAAGGCCTCGGTGACGATCGTGACGAAGGCCGCCGGCACCGCGGCGGCATGCACGAACAGCACGACCAGCACCGCGACGACGTAGGCGACGATCATCGTCGGCACGAGCCGGTTTGCGACCGCAGCGATGCGCCGGATGCCGCCGAGGATAACGGCGGCGGTCAGCACCAGGATCGTCAGCGCGACCGCGAGCGGCGGGATGCCGAAGGAATTGCCGAGCGCCGCCGCGATCGTGTTCGACTGCACCATGTTGCCGATGCCGAAGCCGGCCAGCCCGCCGAACAGCGCGAACAGCGCGCCGAGCCAGGCCCAGCGCCGGCCGAGGCCGTTCCTGATCGCGTACATCGGGCCGCCGACCCAGCGGCCCTGCTCGTCGCGCTCGCGGTAGTGCACGGCCAGCACGACCTCGGCGTACTTGGTCGCCATGCCGACCAGCGCCGTGATCCACATCCAGAACACCGCGCCGGGACCGCCCAGCGCGATCGCGGTCGCGACGCCGGCGATGTTGCCGACGCCGACGGTCGCGGACAGGCAGGTCATCAGCGCCGCGAAGGGCGTGACCTCGCCGTGGGCGCCGGCGTCGGGGCTGCGCCCGCGCCACAGCATCCGGAAGCCGCCGGCGATCTGGCGCACCGGCATCAGGCCGAGGCGGACCTGCAGGAACAGGCCCGTGCCGAGGATCAGCGCCAGCATCGCCGGCCCCCAGACGACGTCGTTCAGCGCGGAGAGCGAGGCCTGGAAGCCGTCCATCGCGCCGCTCAATCCAGGCCCAGCCGCGCAGCGAACTGCCGGTAGGTATCGCTGCGGCCCTTGAGGCCCTCATGTCGCTCGCGCTGCTCGGCCTGCACCGCGGCATCGGTCACGACACCGCTGCCTTCGACGACGCGGTTCATGAAGTTGAACAGTGCGCAGACCAGTACCGCATGGAACAGCGCCTGCTCGTCCCAGCCGGCGTCGTATACGGCCTGCGCGTCGGCATCGGTGACCCTGGCCGGCGCGTTGTTCAGCTTGCGCACGTAGGCGAGCAAGGGCAGCAGCTTCGCGTCGACGCCGGCGCTGGCCGGGTCGGCGACGAGGAGCTCGAACACGGCCGGCTCGAAGCCATGGACCTCGGCGATGATCCTGTGCGCACCGTGGCAGTAGTCGCAGGCGTTGAGCCCGGACACGAAAGCCGCGATCAATTCGCGCTCGGCGACGCTGAGCGGCGACGGACCGCGCAGCACGATGTCGTGGTACTCGAGCAGCGGCTTCGCGCCCTCCGGGAAGCGGCGGAACACGTCGGCCAGCGTCGGCCGGGCTGGCAGCGAGGGAAAGCGGCTCATGGTCGGGCCCTCAGTTCCAGCGGCAGCACGGAGCGCGAGATGCGCTGCCCTGCATACATGCCGCCGACGACGAATACGCCGCGGCTCGTGACCGCGAGCGCGCGCAGGTCCATCACCGCCGGGCCGCTGGCGACCTGCCATTGCCACAGGTCCAGGTCGAACATCAGCGCGGCCCCTTCCGGCTCGGACGGGCGGCCATCGTAGCCGATGCCGTTGTAGTTGTAGGGATTCGCGCTGCCGCCGATCAGCAGGAAGCGGTTGCCATGCGCGAGCGCCGCCATCCGGTAACGCGGCAGGCCCGGATGCGGCGGCACGCGGATCCAGGTGATGCGCAGCGGGTCCTGCGCGTCGACCATGCCCAGCCAGCACTGGTCGGAGGCCGCGTACTTGCCGAGCCCGGGATCGCGCAGCACTTCGACGCCGTCGCAGACCAGCATGCGCCCGTCCGAGATCGCGGCCGCGTGGCCGAACACCGGCGTGCCCGGCCACGGCGTCGCCTGCAGCCACCGGTTCGTCACCGTGTCGTAGACCTGCACCAGCGATACGTTTGCCGTGTCGTGCCAGCCGCTGACCAGGTAGACGTAGCGGTTGAGGTGGACGAGCGCGACCGAGTCGTCGACCGGCACCGGCATGTCGGCCAGGCGCACATAGCGCGGGCCGGCCAGGTCCAGCCGGTAGACATGGGGCGTGGACTTCTCGCTGCCGTCGGCGGCGACCGTGTAGCCGCCGAAGACATATATATGGCCAGCGACCGTTGCCGCCGACGCGGCGAGGCGGCCCTGGCGGTCCGGCAGCGGCGGCAGGCGCGACCAGCCCGGGTTGCCGAGCAGGTGCATCCAGCCGCCGGCCCGCAGGTCGCGCCAGGTCCGGCCGGGACCCAGGCCCAGCAGCGACACTATGACCTCGCGACCGCCGTGCTCAGCGACCGCGACGGCGTTGTTCGAGACCGGTTCGGGCAGCGGTGGCAGGTCCGCGGCGGCCGGGGCAGCGAAGGCCAGGAATGCGACGATTGCCGGCGGAATTGCGCGCATCGGACCGGGATCGTCGCATCATCGCCGGCCAGCGTCGACAGCCCCGGCGCATCCTTGACGCAGGCCGCGGGCGGCCTGTCTAATACGCAGCCCCGCGGACGGCCAGGTAGCTCAGTTGGTAGAGCAGCGGACTGAAAATCCGCGTGTCGGCAGTTCGATTCTGCCCCTGGCCACCATTCTCAGGGTTGATGCCGCGAGGCGGCATCCGTGTACGGTTCCGCACAGACCCCAGCCGTCCGCTCGACAATCCTGTCTTCGAGTGCTGGATCTCCACATCGCGCGCTCTCACTTTGGCCCGGTGACTATACTTTTGTCACCGGGCCATTCTTCCCCCTTGGCTGCAATCTGAGCGGCCAGACTCGAGCAAACGATTTCCTCGCGCCTGAGATCCGCCAGACGGCGTTGCTACGTTTCGAACGTGGTCTCCCCGCGTTTCTTCGTGAAGACGGAGCGGGCAGCCTGCTTGTGTGCGAGAGCGTACAGTCGGCGCGCGGCGTCGCCGTTAGGCTCGCTCCTGGTTCACGGTCAGGCCGTTGAAATACCCTTCCCGGTCGCCGAAATCGTACCGGATTGTCGGGCCGCCCTCCTGCCGGATTTCCAGTGACAGGGCGGTCTCCACCTGTAGGTTGACGATTTTCCCCAGTTCGACTCTCAGCAGCAGCTGATCGTCGCTGTGGGCGATCTGGATGGCGCCGATATCGACCCCCGAATCCCCGGCATCCCCGGCGGGGTCGCGGTGGGCCGGTTCGATCGGTTCCCAATCCGAAAACGAACCGTCCACGATCAGGGGCGGTAATTCGGTTTCAGACGTGGAGGTCGCCGCAGGGGCGGGGGATGTGCCATCCGGCGGTTCGGGGGTGTGGGTGGATGCCGGGAGCAGCTGC
>JBFGAO010000085.1:0-5866 GCA_041568095.1 Steroidobacteraceae bacterium
CCGGTCCCTGGCCCAGCCGGTACCACTCGATCATCGTGAACTCGGGGTTGTGCAAGCGGCCGGCCTCGCCGTCGCGGAACACGGGGCAGACCTGGTAGCAGTCGCCGAGGCCGGCGGCGAGCAGCCGCTTCATCGGGTACTCGGGCGAGGTGTGCAGGTACATCGGTGGCCCGGCGGCGGGGCGCGCCTCGATCGACTCGAGCTGCGGGTCGCTGGCCGCGGCCGCCGACAGCAGCGGAGTCTGCACCTCGATCACATCCTGCTGCGCGAACCAGGCGCGGCAGCGAGCGAGCATCGCGGCGCGCTCGCGGATCACCTGCAGCTTCGCGCCGGGGCGCCAGTCGGCGCTCATGCCAGCGTCGCGAGCCGCTCGCCCATGCGCACGGCCCGGCCCGGCTCGAGGCCCGGCAGCAACCGGACCCGGTCGCGTGCGAACAGCAGGATCACCGTCGAACCCATGTTGAAGCAGCCGAGCTCGGCGCCCTTGTCCAGCGCGATGATCGGGTCATGGGCCGGCAGCTCGACGATACGGCGGCGCCGGACGGCGTTGACCTCGCCGGCCCAGCTGAGGCTCATGCTGCCGACGAACAGCGCACCAACCAGCACGACCGCCATCGGCCCGGCCACGGTGTCGAAGTGGCAGACGATGCGCTCGTTGCGCGCGAACAGTCCCGGCACCGAGGCCGCGGTCACCGAGTTGACGCTGAACAGGTCACCGGGGACGTAGCGCGCCGAGCGCAGCGTGCCGGCCAGCGGCATGTGGATGCGGTGGTAGTGCCATGGCGCGAGGTACAGCGTCGCGAACGCGCCGTCGTCGAACTGCGCTGCGAGGTCGGCGTCGCCGGCCAGCAGGGCCCCGGCGCCGTAGCCGATGCCCTTGGCCTGCAGCAGCTGGCCCGCGTTCAGTGCGCCGGCCTGGCTTACGCCGCCGTCGACGGGGCTGACGACGGCATCCGGCGCCGGGTCGACGCGGCGCGCGCCCGGCTTCAGCCGCCGCGTGAAGAACTCGTTGAAGGAGCCATAGTCCGCCGGCTCGGCATGCTCGGCCTCCGCGAGGTTGACCGGGTAGAAGCGCATGAAGGCGCGGATCGCAAGGTTCTTGACGATTCCTACGCGCAACCGCGCCAGCCAGTGCATGGCCCGCGACAGCAGCTGCTGCGGCAGCAGGTACTGCATGCCGACGAAGGCCCGGTCCCCGAGGGGCGTGTGCGCCACGGCCGCGAGCCCGTCAGCCGCGCCTGCCGACGATCGAGCGGAAGTCGCGGGCGATCAGCTCGGCCTGGTGGGGGCTGCCGAACAGCGCCGCGAAGGACGCCTCGGGGTCGATCAGGAACACGGCGCTGGTGTGGTCCACGTCATAGCCGCCGGCGTCGTCGGGCAGCCCGGCGCGGACCGCGACGCCGAGTCGCCGGCTCAGGTCGTCGATGGCCTCGGCATCGCCGGTCACGCCGACGAAGGAGGGGTCGAAGCGGCGCAGCCAGCCGGCCAGCGTCTCCGGCGTGTCGCGATCCGGATCCACCGTGATCATGACGACCGCGGGTTGCAGTGCTTCCGGCAGGTCCTGCAAGTGGCCGCGCACGGCCGCCAGCGTCGCCATCGTGGCCGGGCAGATGCCGGGGCAGTTCGTGAAGCCGAAGAATACGAGCGTCCAGCGGCCGGCCAGGCTGTCGCGGTTGAAGGGGCTGCCGTCGTCGCGCAGCAGCGCCATCGGCGGCAGCGGTCGCGGCGATGGCAGCAGCGTCGCGCGCTGCAGCGGCGGCGGGGCCGCCTGCTTGGCGAGCCAGAAGCCCGCCGCGCCGCCGGCGGCCAGCGCCGAGACCACGAGCACGATGCCGAGACCCCTTGCCACGGCGGCATTATCCCACAGCGGACACGCCGGGCTCCCGCAGCGCGCGGGTTAGACTGCAGAGCCTCGGCGCGGGAGGAATCCGGTGGGTGGCAGCAGGGCAGTCAGGCGCTTCGGGACGGTCGGCGAGCTGCTCGACTGGGCGACGGCGCGCCTGGCCGCTGCCGGACTGCACTACGGCCACGGCACCGGCGGGCCGCGCGACGAGGCCGCCGCGCTGGTGTTCCATGCGCTCGGGCTGAGCCACGGCGACGCGCCTGCCGCCTACGCGCGCCGCGTCCCGGAGCGCGGTGCCAACAGCGCGCGACGCCTGGTCGAGGAACGCATCCGGCGGCGCGTGCCGTCCGCGTACCTGACTGGCGTCACCTGGTTCGCCGGCCACGAGATCCGCGTGACGCCCGACGTGCTGGTCCCGCGCTCGCCGATCGCGGAGCTCTGCGAGGCTGGCTTCGCGCCCTGGGTGGACCCGGCGCGCGTCTCCGGCCTGCTGGACATCGGGACCGGCTCCGGCTGCATCGCGATCGCCGCCGCGCACGCGCTGCCGGCCGCGCGCGTCGACGCGACGGACGTGTCGGAGGCGGCGCTGGCGGTCGCGCGCGCGAACATCCGCCGCCACCGGCTGCAGCTTCGCGTCAGCGCGCTGCGTTCCGACGTCTACCGGGCGCTGCAGGGGCGCCGCTACGATATCATCGTCAGCAACCCGCCCTACGTCCCGCCCGCCGACATGAAGACCCTGCCACCCGAGTATGGCGCCGAGCCGCAGCTGGGACTGCGCGCCGCGGCGCGCGGGCTCGCCGTCGTAGCGAGGATCCTGGCCGGCGCCGCGCGCCACCTGCGCCCGCGCGGGATCCTCGTCGTCGAGGTCGGCGACACCGAGACCGAGGTCCAGCGCCGCTGGCCGGGCCTGCCGTTCACCTGGCTGCAGTTCGAGCGGGGCGGCGGCGGCGTGTTCCTGCTGACGCGGGAACAGCTCGCCGCGCAGGGAGCCCGCGATGTCCGGTAACACGATCGGCCGGCTGTTCACGGTGACGACCTTCGGCGAGAGCCACGGGCCGGCGATCGGCGCGATCGTGGACGGCTGCCCGCCGGGCCTCGAGTTGTCGGAGGCCGAGCTGCAGGCGGACCTGGAGCCGCGGCGCAGCGGCCAGTCCCGGCACACGAGCCAGCGCAGGGAGCCGGACCAGGTGAGGATACTGTCCGGCCTGTTCGAGGGGCGCACGACGGGCACGGCCATCGGCTTCGTCGTCGACAACGTCGACGCGCGCGCCCGTGATTACGAGAAGATCAAGGACCGCTTCCGTCCCGGGCATGCGGACTACGCCTACCTGCAGAAGTACGGGCTGCGCGACTATCGCGGTGGTGGCCGCGCCTCGGCCCGCATCACCGTTGCGACGGTCGCGGCCGGCGCGATCGCGCGCAAGTACCTGCGTCAGAAGCTGGGCCTCGAGGTCGCCGGCTGGGTGTCACAGATCGGCCCGCACCGGCTGGCCTGCACGGACCTTGCCGCGGCGCGCGACAACCCCTTCTTCTGCGCTGACCCGTCACAGCTGCCGATGCTGGAGGACTACCTGCAGCAGCTGCGCCGCGACGGCGACTCGATCGGCGCCCGTGTCAGCGTCGTCGCGAGCGGTGTGCCGCCGGGACTTGGCGAGCCGATGTTCGACCGCATCGACGCTGCGATCGCGCACGCGATGATGGGCATCAATGCGGCCAAGGCGGTCGAGATCGGCGACGGCGTCGCAGTCGCAGGCCAGCGCGGCTCGGAGCATCGTGACGAGCTGACGCCGGAGGGCTTCGCGTCCAACCACTCGGGCGGCACGCTCGGCGGCATCAGCTCGGGCCAGGACCTGCTGGTGCACGTCGCGTTCAAGCCGGCGTCCAGTATCCAGGTGCCGGGCCGGACCATCGACGTCGCAGGCGAGGCGGCCGAGATCGTCACGACCGGCCGCCACGACCCCTGCGTCGGCCTGCGCGCCGTGCCGATCGTCGAGGCGATGCTGCTGCTGGTGCTGATGGACCACTACCTGCGGCATCGCGCCCAGTGCGGCGACGTGGTCCCGCCGACGCCAGACATCACGCGTCCCCGCTGAGGCCCGGCCCTGTCACCCCTGCCGACGGCTGCCGCCGCCCCGCTGCTGGCCAGCGGCTACCTGTGGTACTACGCCGCGCTCGGGCTGTTCGTACCGTTCTGGCCGCTGTTCCTCGACGGGCGCGGCTTCGGCGCCGCCGAGATCGGCCTGCTGATGGGCGTCTACGCCGCGATGCGCATCGTCGGCCCGCCGCTGCACGCCGGTCTGGCGGACCGGCCGGGGCGCCGGCTGCCGGTCATGCGCTGGAGCGCCTGCGCGGGGCTGCTGTGCCTGCTGGCGTTGCAGTGGGCCGACGGGCTGCTCGCGACCGCGCTGCTGCTCGCGCTGCTGAGCAGCGCCTGGAATGGCCTGATGCCCATCTACGATGCGCAGGCACTCGACCAGGTTCGTGGCGACGCCGGCCGCTATGCGGCGCTGCGGCTGTGGGGCTCGCTCGGATTCATCGCCGCAGCGCTGGCGGGTGGCGCCTGGCTGGAGCAGGCCGGGGCGGGGCGGCTGCCGCTGGCGATGGCGGCGCTCGCCGCGCTGACCTGGGCCGGGCTGCTGTTGCTGCGCCCGCCGCCGCGCAGCGTCGGGCCCGCCGCGGCGCCGGTCGCCTTGCTGCCCCATCTGCGCGACCGGCGGGTCCAGTTGCTGCTGGCAGTCGCATTTCTGATGGTGCTGAGCCACGGGCCCTACTACAACTTCTTCTCCCTGTACCTCGAGGCCTACGGCCACACGCGCACGGCCATCGGCGTCTACTGGGCCTGGGCGGTCGCTGCCGAGGTCGGCGTGTTCGTCGCAGCCGGCTGGCTGACGCGGCGCTACAGCCTGCGCACCCTGCTGGTCGCGTCGCTGGCGGCGACGCTACTGCGCTGGTGCCTGATCGCCGCCGCGCCGGCCTCGGTCGCGCTCGTCGTGCTGGCGCAGACCCTGCACCTGGCCAGCTTCGGGCTGTTCCACCTGTCCACGGTCACGCTCGTCGCGCTGCTGTTCCCGCCGGCCGCGGCCGCCCGCGCGCAGGCGCTGCTCGGCAGCATCGGCTACGGGCTCGGCGGCATGCTGGGGGCGATCGGCAGCGGCTGGCTCTGGGAAGCCCAGGGGCCGCGGGCGCCTTACGTCGCCGCGGCGCTTGTCGTAGCCTTGGCACTGGCCCTCGTCGCACGCAGCAGCGCCGAGCTGCCCGGGCGCGGCCCCGCCGGGCCGCCCGAGGCGCGCCCCGGCCCCGCCTGAGGACCGTTCGCGGGAATTGCGTGACGCGGGGCAAGATTTTGGTAAATGCTCCGTGTACTCTATGCGCCTTGGGATCAGGGACTTGTGACTGATTTCACAAGCACTTAGGTAGCTCACGGCCGCCGCCCCTGCGTCCTCGGCGGTCATCGGGAGAGATGATGAGCTGGAAACTGCGCGTCCTTGTTCCGGCGCTGCTGCTCGCGCCGCAGGCCGTCCTGGCGTTGGGCCTCGGCGAAATCCGGCTGGGCTCGGCACTCAATGAGCCGCTGTCGGCGGAAATCGATCTGGTCGCAGCGACATCCGAGGAATTGACGACATTGAGCGCGCAGCTCGCGTCGCGTGACCTGTTCCAGCGCTACGGCCTCGACCGCCCGGGCTTCCTCGACAGCCTCGAGTTCCGCGTCGGCCGCGGACAGGACGGACGCAACGTGCTGCTGGTGCGGTCGCGCCAGCCGATCGCCGAGCCATTCGTGACATTCCTGGTCGAGGTCAACTGGCCGCGCGGTCGCCTGCTGCGCGAGTACACCGTGCTGCTCGACCCGCCCGTCTTCGCGCCGCCGGCCCGGCCGGCTGCGCCCATCGCCGCGCCGCGCGTCGAGGCTCCGCCCGTCGCGCGTCCGGCGCCCGCGCCAGTGCCCGCGCCGCGCCCGGCGCCCGCGGCCCAGCCGGCACCGCCGCCGGTGACGGCAGCGGCTCCGTCCACTTACCGCGTGCGCAG
>JBFGAO010000086.1:0-5856 GCA_041568095.1 Steroidobacteraceae bacterium
CAAGTGCGGCGAAGGCAAGTGCGGCGGCGACAAGAAGGCCAAGGCCGAGGGCAAGTGCGGCGAAGGCAAGTGTGGCGGCGACAAGGCCAAGGCCGAGGGCAAGTGCGGCGAAGGCAAGTGTGGCGGCGACAAGGCCAAGGCCGAGGGCAAGTGCGGCGACGGCAAGTGTGGCGGCGACAAGCAGGCCGCCGAGAAGCCGAAGAACTGAGGCTTCCGCCGGCGCCTCAGGCGCCCTGCGATCACAAGGCAGCGGCCCGCGGGTCGCTGCCTTTTTTCATTCGCCGGCCAGCCAGTCCACGCGCCAGCGCCCGGCGCCACGGACCGCCAGCCGCTCGTGCAGCGCCGGCAGCGCTATGCGCAGGTCCGCATCGAGCTGCCAGGGCGGGTTGACGAACACGAGTCCCGAGCCGTTCAGCCCGGCCCGCGAGTCGTCCGGGTGCACGCACAATTCGGCGACCAGCAGCCGCCGCAGCCCCTGCTCGAGCAAGCGCCGGTGCAGGCGCTCGCTGACGGCGCGCTCCTTGATCGGGTACCAGGCCGCCAGCACGCCCTGCGGCCAGCGCCGCGCGGCGCCGGCCAGCGCGTCCGCGACCCGCTCGTATTCCTCGAGCTGCGCCTCGTAGGGCGGGTCGATCAGCGCGAGGCCACGCAGCCCGTCGGGCGGCAGCAGCCCCTGCAGCGCCTCGTAGCCGTCGCGGCAGTGCACGTGGAAGCGTGCATCGTCGCGGAACTCGCGCCGCAGCGCCCTCGCCTCCGCCCGCTGCAGTTCGCACAGCAGGCCGCGATCGGAGTCGCGCAGCAGCATCGCCGCCAGCCGCGGCGAGCCGGGATACTCGCGCAGCTTGCCGCCCGTTCCCGCGCCGAAGCGCCTGACCAGGTCCAGGTAACCGGCGACCGGGGGCGGCAGCGCAGCGGGACCGGCCGCGGCGAGGCGCAGGATGCCGGCGCGCGCCTCGGCCTCGCCCGGCCCCGCAATTTCGTAGCGGGCGCGGCCGGCGTGCGTATCCAGGTAGGCGATCGGTCGCGGCTTGGCGGTCAGCCGGCGCAGCGCCGCGACGAGGGCGACGTGCTTGGCGACGTCGGCGAAGTTGCCGGCGTGGCAGGCGTGGCGGTACTTCAAGCGCCGGCCGGTGCGGCCGCGGGGAGCTCGGCGAGCCAGTCGCGGGGCCGCAGGTAGTCCTGCACGAGCCGGGCCTCGGGGGAGCCGGGCTCGGCCTGCCAGCCGTACTCCCAGCGCACCAGCGGCGGCAGCGACATCAGGATCGACTCGGTGCGGCCGCCGGACTGCAGCCCGAACAGCGTGCCGCGGTCGTGGACGAGGTTGAACTCGACGTAGCGCCCGCGCCGGTACAGCTGGAATTCGCGCTCACGCCCGCTCCAGCGCGTGGCCCGCCGGCGCTCGACGATCGGCAGGTAGGCCTCGAGGAAGGACTCGCCGACGCGCCGCGCGAAGGCGAAGCAGGCGTCGAAGCCCCAGTCGTTCAGGTCGTCGAAGAACAGCCCGCCGACGCCGCGTGTCTCGCCGCGGTGCGGTAGGTAGAAGTAGCGGTCGCACCAGTCCTTGTAGCGCCCGTAGGTGCCGGCCGGCGCCTCCGCGCAGGCCGCACGGGCGCACTCGTGCCAGTGCCGGACGTCCTCGTCGAAGGGGTAGTACGGCGTCAGGTCGTAGCCGCCGCCAAACCACCAGACCGGGTCGGCGTCCGGCGGCTCGGCGACGAAGAACCGCAGGTTCATGTGCGTCGTCGGGACGTAGGGGTTCTCCGGGTGCAGCACCAGCGACACGCCGGCCGCGTCGAAGCGCGCCCCGGACAGCCGCGGCCGCTGCTGCGTCGCCGACGGTGGCAGCCCCTCGCCGTGGACGCGGGAGAAGTTGATGCCGGCCTGCTCGAACAGCGCGCCGCCGCGCAGCACGCGGCTCTCGCCGCCGCCGCCGCCGGGCCGCTGCCAGGCGTCGCGCCGGAAGCGGCCTGCGCCGTCGGTACGCTCCAGTGCCGTGGCGACCCGCTCCTGCAGCCCGCGCAGCCAGTCGTGTACGGCGACGCGGTCGGCCACGGCCTAGTTCCCGGCGCCCTTGTCCCCGGCCTTGCGCGGCGCGGCTTTCTTTTTCTTCTTCTTCGAGGCGGCCTTCTTCTTCGGCTTCGGCGCGTCCGTCGCCGGCTTTGCCTTCGCGGGCGCCTTCGCGCCGCGCCGGCCGAAGCGTCCCTTGCGCTCGGGCGCCGCCTCCAGCAGTGCGACGCACTCCTCGACCGTCAGCGAAGCCGGGTCGCGGTCCTTCGGCACCTTGGCATTGCGCTTCCTGTCGGTGATGTACGGGCCGTAGCGGCCCTTCAGCACCTGCACGCCGGCCTCGGGGAAGTCGAGGATCGTGCGCTCGCGGTCGGCCTGCTCCTTCGCGGCGACGATCTCGAGCGCGCGCGGCAGCGTCAGCGTGAACGGGTCGTCTTCCTTGATCGACGCGTACTTCGTGCCGTACTTGACGTAGGGGCCGTACTGGCCGCGGCCGACGCTGATCTCGGTGCCGTCCGGCGACTGGCCGAGCTTGCGCGGCAACGACAGCAATTTCAGCGCGTCGTCGAGCGTGACGTCGTCCATGCGCTGGCCGGGCAGCAGGCTCGCGAACTTCGGCTTCTCCTCGTCGTCGCGGCTGCCCAGCTGCACGAACGGGCCGTACTGGCCCATCCTGACGCTGATCGGCTTGCCGGTCGCCTGGTCCCGGCCGACCTCGCGCGACTCGGCGACCTCCTCGCGAGTCACCGTCTCGTTGATGTGCACGACGCGCTTCGAGAACGGCTGCCAGAAGCGCTGCAGTTCGGGCCGCCAGTCCTTGTCGCCGTTCGATATCTCGTCGAGCACGTCCTCCATCCGGGCCGTGAAGCCGTAGTCGACGTAGGTCTCGAAGTACTTGACCAGGAAGCGGTTGACGATCTTGGCGATGTCGGTCGGCACGAAGGCGCGGCCGCTCATCTCGACGTACTTGCGGTAGCGCAGCGTCTCGATGATCGCCGCATACGTGGACGGCCGGCCGATGCCGTGGTTCTCGAGTGACTTGACCAGGCTCGCCTCGGTGTAGCGCGGCGGCGGCTGCGTGAAGTGCTGCTCGGGGCGCAGCGCGACGAGCTCGACGACCTCGCCCTCCTCGAGCGCGGGCAGGCGCTGCTCCTCCTCGCTCTCGACGTCGGTCTCGTCCTCGTCGTGGTCCTCGTGGTAGGCGGCGAGGAAGCCGGGCTTCAGCAGCGTCTGGCCGGTCGCGCGCAGCACGTGGCGCTGCCTGCCGCTTGCGCCGCGCTCGCCGGCGACGAGGTCGACCGCGACGGTGTCGAACACGGCGGGCGCCATCTGGCAGGCGACGGCGCGGCGCCAGACCAGCGCGTACAGCCGCCGCTGGTCGTCGTCGTGGATTGCCTCCTCGGCGGCCTGCGGCGCCAGCGCGGCTGAGGTCGGCCGGATCGCCTCGTGCGCCTCCTGCGCGTTCTTGGCCTTGGTCTTGTAGACGTTGACGCCGTCGGACAGCGCCTGCTCGCCGAAGGACTCGCGGATCGTTTCGCGGATCTCGCGGACGGCGTCCTGCGACAGCGACACCGAGTCGGTGCGCATGTAGGTGATGTGGCCGGCCTCATAGAGGCGCTGCGCGGTCTGCATCGTGCGCCGGGCCGTGAAGCCGAGCTTGCGAGCCGCCTCCTGCTGCAGCGTCGAGGTCGTGAACGGCGCAGGCGGGTTGCGCCGCTTCGGCTTGCGCTCGACCTTGTCGACGGTCAGCCGGCCGCCGGCGGCCTCGAGGATCCGGCGCTCGGCGTCGCGTGCGGCGTCCTCGCCGGTGATCGAGAACTGCGCCTTCTGGACGTCGACCTCGAACTTCTCGCCCGCGTACTCGACGAGCCGCGCCGGGAAGCGCGCCTTGTCGCGCGCGAGGTCCGCCTCGATCGTCCAGTACTCCTGGCGGACGAAGCGGCTGATCTCGTCCTCGCGCTCGCAGATCAGCCGCAGCGCGACGCTCTGCACGCGGCCGGCCGACAGGCCGGGCTTGACCTTGCGCCACAGCAGCGGCGACAGGTTGAACCCGACCAGGTAGTCGAGGGCGCGGCGCGCCTGCTGCGCGTTGACGAGGTTGTCATTGAGCGCCTCGGCCTGCTCGATGGCCTCGCGCACCGCGTTCTTCGTGATCTCGTAGAAGCGGACGCGGCGCAGGTCCTTGCCGTCCAGCGCGCCACGCTCGCGGAGGATCTCGGCCAGGTGCCAGGAGATGGCCTCGCCCTCGCGATCCGGGTCGGTCGCCAGGTACAGCGCCCCGGCCTTGCGCAGCGCCTTCTCGATCGCGTCGACCTTCGGGCGGTTCTTGTCGATGATCTGGTACTTCATCTCGAAGTCCCGCTCGGGATCGACCGCGCCCTCCTTCTCGACCAGGTCGCGGACATGGCCATAGGAGGCCAGCACCTCGAACTCGGACCCGAGGTACTTCTTGATCGTCTTCGCCTTCGCCGGCGACTCGACTATGACCAGATTCGCGCTCATTCCCTGTCGTCGTCCTTGCCCGTCCCAGAGACGCCAAAGCCGCGGCCCGGGCCGCGGCTGCGTGGCGGGCCCCGCTGCGCGGCGCTCAGTGCATCGCGTCCTGGCGCTGCTCGAAAACCAGGTTCTCCATCCGCTCGTAGGCCTGTTCCTGGCCGGGCTGGCTGAACAGCACCATCAGCACGACCCAGCGCAGCTGCTCGATGTCGATGTCGTCCGCCTCGAGCGCCAGCAGCCGGTCGATGACGACCTCGCGCTGCGACGCGGACAGGATGCCGAGGTGCTCGAGGTGCAGCAGGTGGCCGCGCACGTCCGTGTCGAGCCGCAACTGCTCGTCGCCGCTGAACACGCGCATCGCGCGGACCGCGCCCTCCGGCAGCGCACGCTCGGGGTCGCCGGCGAGCCCGTCCAGCCAGGCCAGCGCCCGCTCGACGTCGTCTTCCGGGTACCCGGCCTGCTCGAGCTCGTGACGCAGCGTGTCGCGGTTCGGTTCTGAGTCCTCGTCGGCATCCAGGAAGTTCTCGAACAGGTGGATCAATATGTCGAGAACGCTTTCCTTCATCTGGCCTGCCTCGGTGGAACCCGGCAGAAACGCCCGCCGGGAAGCGACTCGACCCTGCCGTCGAGCTCGAGCAACTGCAGCATCGATGCGATGGCGTGGGCCTGCAGGCCCGTCCGGTCGACCAGTCCGTCGATGTCCGCCGGCTCGAAACCGAGCGCATTCAACAGCATTTCCCCGGCGCTGTCCAACCGCGGGCCGGAATTGCGCGTCGCGCCCGTGGCTTGCGCAGCTTCAGCCTGCCGCGGGATGCCGAGCAGTTCGCGCACCTCGTCCGGGCTCTCGACCAGCGCCGCGCCGTCGCGGATCAGGCGGTGGCAGCCGCGCGCGAGCGGGTGGCGGATCGACCCCGGCAGCGCCATCACCTCGCGGCCCTGCTCGCCGGCCAGCCGCGCCGTGATCAGCGAGCCGGAGCGGGCCGCGGCCTCGATGACCAGCACGCCGAGCGCGAGGCCGGACAGCACGCGGTTGCGGCGCGGAAAGTTCGCGGCCAGCGGCGGCGTGCCGATCGCGAACTCCGAGACCAGCGCGCCGGCCGCGGCGATGCGTCGCGCCAGCACCGCGTGGCCCGGCGGGTAGACACGATCCAGGCCGGTGCCGCAGACGGCGATGGTCGCTGCGCCGGCCGCAAGCGCGCCGCGGTGGGCCGCGGCGTCGATGCCGGCGGCCAGGCCGCTCGCGACCACGATGCCGTCAGCGGCGAGCCGGGCCGCGAATTCGAAGGCGGTCTGCCGCCCCGCCGCCGACGCGGCACGGCTGCCGACGATCGCGAGCACCGGCCGCGACAGGCA
>JBFGAO010000087.1:0-5797 GCA_041568095.1 Steroidobacteraceae bacterium
CTTCCGTGCCGGGCGCCGCGGCGACGTAGGGCACGACGACGACGCGCCGCAGCGACGGCAATTGACGCAGCACGCTGGCGACCGGCGCCAGCGAGTCGATCGTCTTGCCGTTGTAGAAGTAGCCGTCCGCGGTGAACAGTACCTTCGGCTCGACCTGGCCGAAGCGGTCCAGCACGCCGTGGATGCCGAAGTCCGGCGAGCAGGAGGTCCAGGTCGCGCCGACGCTGGCCGTCGCGAGCATCGCGATGATCGTCTCCGGCAGGTTGGGCAGGAAGCCGGCGACGCGGTCGCCCGGCCCGACGCCCTCGGCCCGCAGCCCATCGGCGATCCGCGCGACCTCGCTGCGCAGTTCGCGCCAGGACAGTTCGCGGCGCTGGCCGCGCTCGTTGCAAAAGACCAGCGCCGCTTGCGCGTCCGGGCCGCGCAGCAGGTTCTCGGCGAAATTCAGCCGCGTGCCCGCGAACCAGCGCGCGCCCGGCATCCGGTCCGCGCCGGCGAGCACCGGCCCGTCGCCGCGCTCGGCGACGACCCCCGCGAAGTCGAACAGCGCCTGCCAGAAGGCCGCCGGCTCGCTGACGGACCATGCCCACAGCGACGGCCAGTCGCCGGCCGGCGCGCCGCGCGCCGCGGCGAAGGCGATGAAACGGGTCAGGTTGGCGTCGGCGACCCGCTGCGGGGAGGGCGTCCAGATCGGTCCGGGTCCGGCCATCTACAGGTTCTGGTAGTTGGGACCGGAGCCGCCCTCGGGCGTCGTCCAGGTGATGATCCCGTAGGGGTCCTTGATGTCGCAGGCCTTGCAGTGCACGCAGTTCGCCGCGTTGATCTGCAGCCGGCGGCCGCCGTCGCCGGCGTCGACGATCTCGTAGACGCCGGCCGGGCAGAAGCGCTCGCAGGGGTTGCCGTACTCCGCGGCACAGCGCTCGACGCAGACCGAGGTGTCCGCGACCTTCAGGTGCACCGGCTGGCTCTCGTCGTGGACGTTGCCGGCGTGGAACACGGCGGCGAGCCGGTCGCGCGGCGCGAGCTCGCGCTCGGTCCACGGCCGCTCTGCTGCGGCCTGCTCGTCGAGCTTGCGCAAGGCCAGGTGGTTGTCGTGGTTGTCGAGAGTCCAGGGGCTGCGGCCGCCGGTCAGCGTCTCCCAGGCGGCGTTCGCCATGCCGAGCCACAGCCCGCGCCGGAAGCCCGGCTTGATGTTGCGCACGCGCTTCAGTTCCTGGCCGCCCTCCGAGGCTCGCCAGCGCTCGTCGAAGCCGGCGCTGTCGCCGGTATCCGCAAAGTGCTCGGCCGCCAGCACGCCGCAGCGGATCGCCTGGTGCACGCCCTTGATCTTCGGCACGTTCAGCGTGCCGGCGGCGTCGCCGACGAGCAGCAGCCCCGGCGCGTCCATCTTCGGCAGCGACTGCCAGCCGCCGGCCGCGATCGCCCGCGCGCCGTAGGACAGCAACTCGCCGCCGTCGAGCAGTGCGCGGATGCGCGGGTGGTGCTTGAACTGCTGGAAGGCCTCGAAGGGCGCGAAGCGCGGGTCCTCGTAGTCGAGGCCGACGACATAGCCGACGTAGGCGCGGTCCTGGTCGAGGTGGTAGACGAAGCTGCCGCCGTAGGTCCGGCTGTCCACGGGCCAGCCGACCGTGTGCTGGATCAGGCCCGCTTCGGCGCGGCCGGGCGGCAGCTGCCACAGTTCCTTGAAGCCGAGCCCGTAGGTCTGCGGCGAGCGGCCTGCGTCGAGGCCCAGCTCGCTGGTCAGTCGCTTCGCGACGCTGCCGCGGCAGCCCTCGGCGAGCACGGTCAGCCCGGCGCGTATGTCGGCGCCCGGCGTGTGGTTCGGGCCCGGCGAACCGTCGGCGGCGAGACCCATGTCGCCGATCCGCACGCCCGCGACGCGGCCGTCCTCGACCAGCGCCGACGCGGCGGCGAAGCCGGGGAACACGTCGACGCCGAGCGCCTCGGCGCGCGCCGCGATCCAGGGCACGAGGTTGCCGAGCGAGACGATGAAGTTGCCGTCGTTGTGCATCTGCGGCGGCACCGGCAGCCGCAGCGCCGAGCGGCGCGTCAGGTACAGGAATTCGTCGCGGCCGGCCGGCACGCAGATGCCGGGCGGCGAGTCGCGCCATTCGGGCAGCAGCGCGTCCAGCGGGCCCGGCTCCATCACGCAGCCGGACAGGATGTGCGCGCCGACCGACGAGCCCTTCTCGAGCACGCAGACCGACAGCGCCGGCTTCAGCTGCTTCAGCCGGATTGCGGTCGCGAGGCCGGCCGGGCCGGCCCCGACGACGACGACGTCGTACTCCATGACGTCGCGGTCGCTCATGGCCCGGCGTCCGGCGACGCGGCGCCCTGCAGCTGCGGCAGCGCGCGGACCTCGTCGGCGATGCGGGCCAGGTCGCCGACGATCACGACGGTCATGCGCCCCGGCACGATCCAGCGCCTGGCCATCTCGCTGACCTCGGACGGCGTCACGGCGTAGACGCTGGCGACCCAGCGGGTCAGGAATTCGTCCGGCAGGCCGAGCAGGTCCATGAAGGCCAGCTGTCCCAGCACGCCGTCCGGCGACGAGTTGCCGACGACGAACAGCCCGGCGCGGTAGTTCTGCATCGCGCGCAGTTCCGCCGCCGGCGGCGGCTCGCGCTGCAGCCGCTCGATCTCGCGATGGATCTCGGTCATTGCCGCGGCCGTGTGCTCGGTCGTGACGTCCGCCGACATGACCCACAGCGTCGCGCCCCGGCGTGCGCTCAGCGACGAGAACGGCGAGTAGGTATAGCCCTTGTCCTCGCGGATGTTGGTGGTGATCCGCGACGCGAACGAGCCGCCCAGCAGCGTGTTCATGATCGTGGTCGGGAAATAGTCCTCGTCGCCGGGACCGGCCACCGGCAGCGCGATCCTGAGCGACGACTGCGGCGCGCCAGGCCGGTCGATCAATTGCAACTGCAGGCTCCGGCTCGCGGTCGGCGGCGCCTCGGTCGGCGGCGGGCCGGGCGGCCAGTCGGCGAAGGCCGCGCGCAGCGCCTGCTCCAGCGCGCGCCGGTCGTAGCGGCCGGCCACGTAGACGTGCGTGCGTGCCGCGCCGACCTTGCGGGAATGGAAGCCGCGCACCGCAGCGATGTCGTAACCGGCCAGCTGTCCCGAGGCCGGCAGCGTGCGCCCGAAGGGATGGTCGCCCCAGACCAGCCGCGCCAGCGCCTCGCCGGCGATCGCGCCCGGCTCGTTGCGCGCGACGCTGAGCCGGCGCTCGAAGTTCGCGATCACCCGCGGCAATTCGGACTCCGGCAGGCGCGGCCGGCGCAGCACGTCGGCGACCAGCGCCGCGGCCTCGGCGGCGTGCTCGGACAGCACCGAGATGCCGACCGTCAGTTGCTCGGCGCCCGCGGCGATGCCGAGGCTGCCGCCCATGTCCGCAGCCAGGCGTGCAATCCCGGGCGCCGTACGCGTCGCGGTGCCTTCCTTCATCATCTCGGCCGCCACGTCGGACAGCCAGGTGTCGCTGCCCTCGTCGATGCTGCCGGTCCGGACGACCGCGAGCACGGTCACCTTGGGCACCGAGCCGTAGTCGATGAAGGTGATCCCGAGCCCGTTGCCGAGGCGCAGCGTCTCCTTCTCGGGCAGCCGGAAGTCGCGCGGCTCGCCGATCGGCGGCGGCGCCTCGCGCGCCGCCACCGGCAGCGCGGCGGCCAGCCAGGCCGCGAACAGCAGCGCGGAGCGGGCGGTCACGGCGCCGCCTCCGCGGCGGCCCCGGCCGCGCCGGGCTCCCAGGCGAGCACGGTGCGGCTGGCGGGGCGCAGCCAGTCGCGCGCGACCCGCGTGATCATCTCCGGCGTCACGGCGCGGAATTCCTGCTCGATGCGGTTGATCCGCGCCGGGTCGTCGTCGAACAGTGCGAAGCAGGCCAGCAGGTCCACGAGCCCGAAGCGCGAGCTCGAGCCCGCCAGGTCGTACAGCGCGGCGCGGATCTTGGTCAGCGCCCGCGCTAGCTCGTCCGGCGCGGGCGGCCCGCGCTGCAGCCGTGCGACCTCCGCGTCCACGTCGTCCACGATCTGCTGCGGGTCGAGGCCGGCGTCGTGCAGCAGGTACAGCGTCCACAGCATCGGGCCGTCGTAGTTGAACATGTTGCCGAGCAGGTTGATGCCGCCGGCCACCGAGCTCGAGTAGCCGCGCTGCTGCACGAGCCGCTGCCACAGCGCGCTGTCCTCGCCCTGCAGCAGGATCTGGTCCAGCAGTCCGAAGGCGTAATGCTCGGGCGTGCCGCGCGGAGGCACGTGCCAGGCCAGCGCCAGCGCCGGCCGCGGCGCGAGCGGGTCGGTATGGCTGCGTCGCTTCTCCGCCGCCTGCGGCGGCTCGGCGATGTCGGGGCGCTCCGGCTGCGCGCGCGCCCGGATCGCTCCGAAGTAGCGCTCGATCCACGCGCGCGTCGCGGCGGGCTCGAAGTCACCCGCGACGACCAGCACCGCGTTGTTCGGCGCGTAGTAGGTCTCGAAGAAGGCCTGTGCCTCGTCCAGCGTCGCCGCGTCGAGGTCCTCGAGGTCGCCGTAGAAGTTGTGCGCGTTGTACCAGTTCTCGTTCGCGTGCTGCGGCATCTGCAGCCACGGGAAGCCCCCGTAGGGCTGGTTCAGCACGTTGACCTTGACCTCGTTCTTGACGACGCCCTGCTGGTTCTCGAGGTTCTCCTGCGTGATCGCGAGCCCGCGCATCCGGTCGGCCTCGGCCCACAGGATCGTCTCCAGCGTGTGTGCCGGCACGACCTGGTAGTAGTTCGTGTAGTCGAAGCGGGTCGAGCCGTTCAGGATCCCGCCGTTGCCCTCGACGAGCCGGATGAACTCCATCTTGCCGAGGTTCTCCGAGCCCTGGAACATCAGGTGCTCGAACAGGTGCGCGAAGCCGGTGCGGCCGCGCGGCTCGATCCGGAAGCCGATGTGGTAGTAGACGGCGACCGTGACGGTCGGCACCGTCGCGTCCCGCGACAGCACGACCTTCAGGCCGTTGCCGAGCCGGTAGTACTCGACCGAGATCTCGACGCCGGGCGGCGCCCCGCTGCCGGTGCGCGGCTGCAGTGCACAGGCGGCCAGCGCCGCCGCGGCCAGCAGCAGCAGTATCCGGGCGCCAGCGACGTACGGCCTTGTCATTTCGGCGCCATCCGGATCGCACCGTCGAGGCGCAGCGTCGTGCCGTTCAGCATCGGATTGCCGAACACTGCCGCGACCAGGTCGGCGAACTCCTCGGGCCGGCCGAGCCGCGGCGGGAATGGCACCTGCCCGCCCAGCGAGTCCTGCGCCTCCTGCGGCAAGCCGGCCAGCATCGGCGTCTGGAACAGCCCGGGCGCGATCGCGACGACTCGGATGCCGTGGCGCGCCAGCTCGCGGGCCAGCGGCAGCACCATGCCTGCGACCGCGGCCTTGGAAGCCGCATAGGCGACCTGGCCGATCTGCCCCTCGAAGGCGGCGACCGACGCGACGTGGACCAGCACGCCGCGCTCGCCGTCAGCGTTGGGGGCGTTGGCCTGCATCAGCGCGGCGGCCGCGCGGTCCAGGTGGAATGTGCCGGTCGTGTTGATCGCGAGCACGCGCGCGAAGTCCGACGAGGCCAGCGGCCCGTCGCGACCCAGCAGCTTGCCCGGCGTCGCGCCGCCGGCGCAGCTGAGCGCGAGGTTGACGCCGCCCATGCGCCCGGCCGCGGCGCTGACAGCCCGCTCGGTGGCCGACTCGTCGGTGACGTCGCAGCGCAGGTACTGCGCGCGCTTGCCGAGACCCGCCGCAGCGGCCTGGCCGGCCTCGTCCTGCAGGTCCAGCAGCGCGGCCTGGCCGCCGGC
>JBFGAO010000088.1:0-5773 GCA_041568095.1 Steroidobacteraceae bacterium
GCGCTCGGCATTGGCCGGGTCGGCGAAGGCGCCGGCCTGCGCATAGAAGCGGCTGGCGGGGGCCGGCGCGGGCGCCGGCCCGGCGGCCGGCGTCAGCGCGCGGACCTCGACCATCGCGGTGCCGGCGCGGACCATGTCCAGCGCGACGGCCGCCGCGTAGGACAGGTCGATGATCCGGTTCTTGCGGAAGGGCCCGCGGTCGTTGAGCCTGAGGTCCACGCTGCGGCCGTTCTGCAGGTTCGTGACGCGGACCCAGGTCGGCAGCGGCAGCGTCGGGTGCGCGCCGGTCATCGCGTGCATGTCGTAGCGCTCGCCGGTCGAGGTGCGCCCGCCGTGGAAGTCGGGGCCGTACCAGGATGCGACGCCTCGCTCGACGTAACCGGCCGCGCTGTCCAGCACGAAGTAGCGGCGGCCCTCGACGTCGTAGAAGGGCGGGTTGCCCAGCCGCGCGCGCGGCTCCGGCTGCGGCACCGCCGTGCCGGGCGCCGGGCCGGCCTGCTGCCGGGGCGGTGCGGGCCGCTCGGGCGCGGGCGCGCAGGCTGCAGCCGCCGCGGCGAGCAGCGCAACGCAGGCGCGCCGGATCACGTGGAAGCGGGCGGCAGCAATTCGGCGATGCGGCTGCCGAGGTCCTGCACCGCGAGCGCGTACATGACGCTGCGGTTGTAGCGCGTGATGACGCTGAAGTTGTGGAAGCCGGCGCGCAGCTCCGGGCCCTCGCTGCCGGCGACGGCAATGAACACCGCCGGCGCATCGGGCGCGAGCGACGTCGCGAAGCTGAGGCCCTTGTCGCGCAGCGACTTGACGGTCTCGTTGGTGGACAGGCTGCCGGCCTTCAGCGACTCGACGCCCGGGAACCAGAGTTCCGCCGGCACTGCTACCGGCTCCCCGCGGCGCCAGCCGTGCCGGTCGAGGTAGTTGGCGACGCTCGCGATCACGTCCTCCCAGCTGCCCCACAGGTCGCGCCGCCCGTCGCCGTCGCCGTCCACGGCGTAGGCGCGGTAGCTGCGCGGCATGAACTGCGGGCGCCCCATCGCGCCGGCGTAGGAGCCCTGCCAGGCGGTCGGGTCGGCCTTCTCCTCCCGGACCAGCAGCAGGAACTGCTCGAGCTCGGCGCGGAAGTAGCTGCTGCGCGGCGGGTAGTCGAAGGCCAGCGTCGCGAGCGCGTCGAGGACCCGGTGGCGGCCCGTGATCCTGCCATAGAAAGTCTCGACGCCGATGATGCCGACGATCACGTGGGCCGGCACGCCGGTGTCCGCCTCGACGCGGGCCAGTGTCGCGCGGTTCGCGGACCAGAACTCGACGCCGGCCGAGATCCGCTCGGCGGTCAGGAAGTGCGCGCGGTACTCGTGCCACTGCAGCACGCGCTCGGCCGGCCGGCTGATCAGCTCGATGATCCGCGGCTGGCTCTGCGCCGCGCCGAGCGTCCGCGCGAGCCAGTCGCGGTCGAAGCCGTGCTTGCGCTGCATCTCGCGCATGAACTGCCGGACGTCCTCGCGCGACGAGTCGAGCGCCGCCGCGGGCATCGCCGCGAGCAGCGCGAGTAACAGGGCCGGCCAGCGCGGCCAGTGCGTCGGGACGTGTCTCATGATCCGAGGAGCTTGCGGCTGGAATACAGCGACATCAGGATACCGAAGCCCCCGAGCAGGGTCACCATCGAGGTGCCGCCGTAGCTGACCAGCGGCAGCGGCACGCCGACGACCGGCAGCAGGCCACTGACCATGCCGGCGTTGACGAACACGTAGACGAAGAAAGTCAGCGCGATGCTGCCGGACAGCAGCCGCGCATAGGCGTCGCGGCACTGGCTGGCCATGTACAGCGAGCGCCCGACGATGACGAGGTAGGCGACCAGCAGAGCGAGCAGCCCCAGCAGCCCGAGCTCCTCGCCGATCACCGCATAGATGAAGTCGGTCGAGCGCTCGGGCAGGAACTCGAGCTGCGCCTGGCTGCCGTTCATCCAGCCCTTGCCGAACACGCCGCCGGAGCCGACCGCGATCTGCGACTGGATGATGTGGTAACCGGTTCCGAGCGGGTCGTTCTGCGGGTCCAGCAGCGTCAGCACGCGCTGGCGCTGGTAATCGTGCAGCAGATGCCACAGCAGCGGCACCGCGGCCGCGAGCAGCGCGGCACCCGCGACCAGGTAGCGCCAGGACAGCCCGCCGAGCAGCAGCACCAGCAGCCCGGCGACCGCGACCAGCAGCGCGGTGCCGAGGTCCGGCTGCTCGGCGATCAGCAGCACCGGGACCAGGACCAGCGCCAGCACGACCGCGACGTCGCGCAGCGAGGGCGGCAGCGGCCGCTGGTGCAGGTACCAGGCGCACATCATCGGCACCGCGAGCTTCATCAGTTCCGAGGGCTGGAAGCGGATCACGCCCAGGTCCAGCCAGCGCTGGGCGCCCTTGCCGACGTCGCCGACGAATGCGACCAGCACCAGCAGCGCCAGTCCGACGACGTAGCCGGCCGGCGCCGCGAGCCGCAGGAAGTGGTCCGGCACCTGGGCGAGCGCGACCATCGCGGCGACCGCGATGCCGAGCCGGGCGATCTGGCTGAACCACAGCGACGTGTTCTCGCCGGCGGCGCTGTACAGCACCAGCAGGCCGAAGCAGGCGACGACCGCGAGCGTCGCGAGCAGCGGGCCGTCGAGGTGCAGCGCGCGCAGCAGCCGCGCCGACGACGTCAGCCGGCTGCGCGAGCGCGACACGGCGTATTCGCCGTACATCAGGACGGGTCCCGCCGCACGAGGTAGGCGTCGAACACCGCGCGCGCGACCGGCGCCGCAGCCGCGCTGCCGGAGCCGGCATTCTCGACCAGCACCGCGACCGCGAGCCGCGGCACGTCGGCCGGCGCGAATGCGACGAACAGCGCGTGGTCACGCAGCCGCTCGTCGATCTTGCTCGCGTCGTACTTCTCGGTCTGGCCGATCGAGAACAGCTGCACCGTGCCGGTCTTGCCGGCGATCGAGTACGCGGCGCCGCGCGCCGCGCGCTGCGCGGTGCCGCGTGGCCCGGTCGTCACGGCGACCATCGCGTCGACGATCACCTCCCAGTGGTCGCGGTTCTTCAGCGTGACCGGCGGCAACGGCTTCGCGGCCTGCTCGCGCGGCTCGCCGCCGTCGGGGTCGGCCACCGCGCGGACCATCCGCGGCTGGAAGTGCTGGCCGCGGGTGGCCAGCAGCGCGGTCGCCTTCGCGAGTTGCAGCGGCGTCGCGGTCCAGTAGCCCTGGCCGATGCCGATGATGACGGTCTCGCCGGGGAACCAGACCTGCTGCTCGCGCTGGCTGAACGCGCCCTTCTTCCAGGCCGGCGACGGCATGATGCCGCCGCGCTCGCCGCCGATGTCGATGCCGGTCGGCGACCCGAAGCCCATGTGCGCCATCGCGTCGTGGATGCGCTGGATCCCGAGCGTGTTGGCGAGCCGGTAGAAGTAGACGTCGCAGGAGGTCATCACGGCCTCGCGCATGTCCACGTTGCCGTGGCCCTCGCGCCGCCAGTCGCGGAAGCGGTGGCGCGAGCCGGGCAGCGAGAACCACCCGGGGCAGTACGCGGTGTCGGTCGGGTGGATCACATCGTACTCGAGGCCGGCCAGCGCCATCAGCGGCTTGATCGTCGAGCCGGGCGGATAGGTGCCGCGCAGCGCGCGGTTGAACATTGGCCGGTCCGGCGACTCGGTCAGCGCGGCATAGTCCCGCCGCGAGATGCCGCGCGCGAAGCCGTTCGGGTCGTAGCCGGGCAGGCTGGCGAGCACCAGCACGTCGCCGTTCCAGGGGTCGATCGCGACGACGGCGCCGCGGCGGCCGGCCATGGCCTCCTCGGCGACCTTCTGCAGCCCGATGTCCAGCGCCAGGTGCAGGTCGCTGCCGGCCTGCGGGGGCCGCGACTTCAGCTGCGCGAACTCGGCCGAGCGTGCGGCGACCTCGCGGCCCTCGGCGTTGACGAGCACCTCGCGGTAGCCGGCGCTGCCGAGCAGCTCGTCCTCGTAGGCGCGCTCGACGCCGGTCTTGCCGATCACGCCGGTGCCGAAGTACCGGGCGCGGTCGACGCGCTCGAGGTCCTCCTCGCCGATCGTGCCGACGTAGCCGAGCGCGTGCACGCCGGCGGCGCCGTGCGGGTAGAAGCGCGCCATGTGGGTCTCGAGCGAGACGCCACGCAGCTCGTGGCGGTGCACGCCGTAGCGCGCGATCTGCTCGTCGTCGAGCTGCAGCACGACCGGCACCGCCTCGAAGGCGCGGCGCGACATCACGAGGCGCCGCGCGCGCGGCAGGTCCTCCTGCTCCAGCAGCCCGATTGCGGCGAGCCTGGCCAGCGTCGCGTCGAGGTCTCCGGCGCGCTCGCGGACCACCTCGAGCTGGTAGGCGGGCGTGTTCTCGGCCAGAACCTCGCCGTTGCGGTCGTAGATGATGCCGCGGTTCGGCGGCAGCGGCTCGATGCGCGCGCGGTTGCCCTGCGACAGCTCCGAGTAGTGCTCGAACTGCACGACCTGCAGCCAGAAGGCGCGGCCGCCGAGCAGAATCAGCAGCGCGACGACGAGGACCGCCGCGAGCAGCGCGCGCTGCACGAAGATGCGGTGCTCCAGGTACTCGTCCTTGATCCGGACCCGCCGCAAGGCTGCGTCCCCGTCAGCGCCGCGCTGCGACGCGGCCGAACAGGCCGGCGACCAGCGGCCAGCAGGCCGCGCCGACCGCGACCGCCAGCCAGCGCTGCCACTCGGTCACCGGGTGCCCGGCGACGCCGTCGATCCAGAACAGCAGGAACTCGTTGAGCCACAGCAGCGCCAGCACGACGGCCGTCTGCTGCAGCATCGGGAACGCGCGGATCTGCAGCCGCAATTTCAGCGCGACGTAGGCCATCACGACCAGCGCCAGCGCGTGCTGGCCCAGCAGCACGCCGCGAAAAGCGTCGAGCGCGAGCCCGGCGCCCCAGGCATGCGCGAGCCCGCCGACGCGGGGCGACAGCAGGCACAGCCACAGCACCGTCAGCGCGACGAAGTCGGGCCGCAGCAATTCGAGCGTGTCGGGCAGCGGCAGCACCGTCGCGGCCAGCGCGGCGACCGTCAGCACCAGGATCCGGACCCAGCCCACTGTCGCCGGCCGCGCCACTTCAGTCCTCCCCGCCGTCGGCAGCCGCGTCCGGTTCCGCCTCCGTGGCGGGCTCCGGCTCCGGCACGCTGCTGTCGAACCAGACCAGCAGCAATTCCGGGTCGCGGTCGAGCCCGGCCAGCGGCTCGGCGACGACGGACAACAGCGGCTGTGCCGAGTCGCGCTCGACCTGCGCGACGCGGCCGACCGGGTAGCCGGGCGGGTAGACGCCGCCGAGCCCGGAACTGACCAGCAGGTCGCCCGCGACGACATCGGTGCTCTGCGGCAGGTAGGGCAGCGACAGCTGGCCGGAGCGGCCGGTGCCGAGCGCCAGCGTCCGGACGCCGGTGCGGTTGACCTGCACCGGGATCGCGTGCTCCGGGTCGGAGATCAGGATCACCTCGGCCGACAGCGGGCCGACCCGCGTGACCTGGCCGAACACGCCGTTCGCGTCGAGCGCGGCCTGGCCGCGGAACACGCCGTCGCGCGAGCCCTTGTTGACGAGCACGCGCTGGCGGAACGGGTCCAGGTCGACGCGGACGATCTCGGCGACCAGCGAGCGCTGCACGACGCGTGCCGAGCTCTCGCTGGCCGCCCGCAGCCGGCGGTTCTCCTGCTCCAGCGCCTCGAAGCGCATCAGCCGCAGCCGCAGCTGCAGGTTCTCGGCCGCCAGCTGCACGTTCTCGGCGTCGACCGACGAGC
>JBFGAO010000089.1:0-5765 GCA_041568095.1 Steroidobacteraceae bacterium
GCGAGCGCGACCCGCGCGCCGTGCTCGGCGGCGCGCTGCGCGCAGGCGAGCCCGCCGCTGCCGCCGCCGATCACTATCAGGTCGTACTGCTCGGCCATCGTCCCGCCGCCGGGCCCGCGAAAGGCCCGATGATATACTCGCGCGCGTCGCCCGATCACAGGCTCCCCGGGGATCACGCAGCGTGACCGTCGCCGTGCTGCTCGCAGTCGCCGCGGTGCTCGCGGCCTGGCTCCTGTTCGTGCACCGCGGGCTGGCGCGGCTCAGCGCAGCGGTCGCCGAGGCCTGGTCCAGCGTGGACGTGCTGCTGGTGCAGAGGCATGACGAACTGCCGCGGCTGGTCGATCTCTGTCGCGAGCGGATGCCCGAGGAGCAGGACTCGGCCGAGCGCGTGCTGAAGGCCCGTCTCGCGGTGTTCCGGGCGGCCGGGCGGCGCGACGTCGCCGCGCTCGGCGCGGCCGAGAGTTCCCTGCAGGCGGCGCTCGCGCGGCTGCTCCGCGCCGCCGACAGCTGCCCGGCGCTGCTCGACGCCGAGGAATTCCGCGTGCTCCGCACACGCACCGACCAGATCGGCGCCGCGCTGGGCGACCGGCGCGAGCTGTACAACTCCGCGGTCAACCTGCTCAACGTGCGCATCCGCCAGCTGCCGCACGCGCTGGTCGCGCGGCTCGCCGGGCTGCGCGAGGCCCCGCTGCTGGAGTTCTGCTGAGGCTGCCGGTGCGGATCGCGACCTGGAACGTCAACTCGCTGCGCGTGCGGATGCCGCAGCTGGCGGAGTGGTACGCCGCAAACCCGGTGGACGCGGTCGCGCTGCAGGAACTGAAGCTGCCCGACGAGGCATTCCCGCGGGACGAGGTCGCAGCGCTGGGTCTGCACGCCGCGCATTACGGACAGAAGACCTACACCGGCGTCGCGATCCTCGCGCGCGGGGCGCCGGCCGACGTCGTGACCGGCATCCCGGGCTACGACGACCCGCAGCGGCGCGTGATCGCGGCGACGGTCGCCGGCATCCGGCTCGTCAATGTCTACGTGCCGAACGGCCAGTCGGTCGGCTCGGACAAGTACGCGTACAAGCTGGACTGGCTGGCCAGGCTCGCGCGCTGGCTCGAGGGCGAGATCGGCCGCCACCGGCAACTCGCCGTCGTCGGCGACTTCAACATCGCGCCCGAGGATCGCGACGTGCACGACCCGGCGGCCTGGGAGGGCTCGGTGCACGTCAGCGCGCCGGAGCGCGAGGCGCTCGCGCGGCTGATGGCACTGGGGCTCGTCGACCTGTTCCGCCGCTTCGAGCAGCCGCCGGACAGCTACAGCTGGTGGGACTACCGGCAGGGCGCGTTCCGGCGCAACCACGGGCTGCGGATCGACCTGGTGCTGGCGACGCCGGCGCTGGCCGGCCTCTGCAGCGAGTGCAGGATCGACCGGGCGCCGCGGGCCCGGGAGCGGCCCTCGGACCACGCCCCGGTCGTCGCGGCGTTTGACATAGGCTGAGCCGCCGGCTGTGACGTGGCGCATGTTCGCGCCGGCCGGGTTGGCGCCGGCGGCGCCTGCGGGCGTAGACTGCCGCGAAACGACGCCGACAGGAGCCCGCCCCAGCGTGGCCCGCGCCTACCGCCGCAGCGACTACGACGTGACCGACACGGTGCAGGTCAGCTCGACCCCCGCCGTGCGCGAGGCCGTGCTCGGCCTGTACGCGGGCGCCTGGCCCGGCGCGCCGCTGGACACGCTGGAGCAGGCCTTCGGCGACTTCGAGCGGATGTTCACGGGCCGCATGCCCGGCTACCTCGGCGTCGACACCGTCTACCACGACCTGCAGCACTCCCAGGACATGGTCCTCGCGATGGCGCGGCTGCTGGCCGGCTACGAGCGCGAGCCCGCCGACGGCGAGCGGCTCGGGCCCGAGCGCGCGCTGATGGGCCTGGTCACGGCGCTGTTCCACGACTCGGGCTACATCCGCGAGGCCGCCGAGAGCGCGGTGCCCAACGGCGCGGTGTTCACGCGCAACCACGTCACGCGCAGCGCGCGCTTCCTGGCGCGCTACCTGCCGACGATCGGGCTCGGGCGCTGGGTGCCGGTCGCGACGCGGATCGTGCACTACACGGGCTACGAGGTGCCGCTGGACCTGATCCGCGTCCCGGACCCGCGCGACCGGCTGGTCGGCCGGCTGCTCGGCACCGCCGACATGCTCGCGCAGATGGCGGACCGCTGCTACCTCGAGAAGTGCCGCGACCGGCTGTACGCCGAGTTCGTGCTCGGCGATGTCGCGGTGCACCCGGGCAGCGCCGGGATCCGCGTGCTGTACGGCTCCGGCCTCGACCTGCTGCGGCAGACGCCGCGCTTCGTCGACAGCACGATCGAGCACCGGCTCGGCACGGCCTTCGGCCACGCCTACCGCCACCTCGAGCCGCTGTTCGGCGGCGGCAATCCCTACATGGACGCGATCCGGCGCAATGCCGACTACCTGCGCACGCTGGCGCGCGGCAACCGCTGGCCGCTGCTGCGGCGCAACCCGCCCGTGTTCACCGTCGACGACGACCCGATGCGCAGCATGCGCACGCTGCTGCTGCAGCACCTGAAGCAGGTCTGGTCGCCGGCCGCGGGCCTCAGCGCCGTCTGACGCGCGCCCAGCGCGAGCGCATCCGCGGCGGCCGCTCGACCGCGAGCAGGTAGCGGCGGCGATAGTCCTCCAGCCCGGCCAGGATCTCGGCCTCGCCTTCGACGCCGGCGCCCGCGATCGCCCGGGCCAGCACCTCGACCGTCAGCACCGCGAGCGCGCCCTTCGCGACCGGCGCGTAGCTCAGGTGCCAGGGCTCCGGCTGCACGCCGCTGCCGGCGCGGCGGTAGGGACGGTAGAAGCCGTAGCGCCGCATGTGCCGGCCGAGCCAGGCGTCGAGCCGCGCAAAGGGCCCGCCGCGCCGGTACTCGGCCGGCTCGAGGCGCGCACGGTAGCCGCTCGCGAGCACCCCGCCGTCGACGACGTCCACGTCGGTGCCCCAGTGATGCCGGCTGCCGCCCGGCAGCGCCGACCACAGCAGGATCGTGCGCACCCGCGCCACCGGGTCCAGCGTCGCAACGTCGACCGGCCGGCCACGGCGGTCCAGCACCGGGCGCTCGCCACGGTACTTCGCGTTCCAGATCTGCCGCTGGCGCGCGAAATCCCGGAACGATGACGCCGGCAGCAGGTCGATGCCGTCGCGCTGCGCGGCAGCGCGCATCGCCAGGAACGGCGCCACCGCCGCGCGGTGCAGCACGCAGGGCGGGTCGGCGACCTCGACGACGTGGGTCCGGGCGCGGCCGGTCAGTTCGCTGGCTATCATCGGGATCCGGGTCCGGGGCTGCCCGGATGCTACGGGCGCCCGTCGCCGCCCACAAGCGGCCGGCGTATGATGGCGCCGCCGGCCCAGGCCGGCATTCCGCAGGCTGACGAGGCAGCGCGCCCGGTGGACGCGACGGCGACATGAGGACCACGTTCCGTTCCCGGGCATTCGCGACGGCGACGCTCGCCTGCGCGCTGCTGCTGGCGCTGCTCGGGGGCCTCGCGGCCCTCGACCTGCACCTGGACCGCGCCGCGGCGGCGGCCGGCGACTTCGGCGCGCGCCGCCAGGCGCTGTTCGAGCAGCAGATGATCGGCGTCGCCGCGCTCGGCCTGCTGCTGATCGCCGCGGCCTTCGCGCTCGCCTGGCGCGCGGTGCGGCGCGTGGAGGTGCCGATCGAGAGGCTGCAGCGGGAGATCGAGCGCCTCGCCGCCGGCGACTGGAGCACGCGCATCGAGCCCCCCGTGGACAGCCTGGTCGCGGACCTCGCGCGCGCGGTCGACCGGCTGCGGCTGAACCTTGCTGACCACGCGGCGACCGGGCGCGCGCTGGACATCATCCTGGACAGCATGAACGACGCGGTGTTCATCACGTCGCCCGACGGGCTGGTCAAGCGCGTCAACCTCGCCGCCACGCAGCTGCTCGGCTGGTCGCCGATGGAGCTCGCGGGCCGCGAGATGGGCTCGCTGCTGTCCGACCAGGACCGTGCCGGCTTCAGCATCGAGCGCGCCGCCAACGAGACGCTCGAGCTGACGGTCCGCACCAAGGCCGGCCAGACGATCCCTGTCTCGCTGTCGGGCTCGGTGATCGCGGCCGACGATCCCCGCTACCAGGGCTGCATCTTCGTCGCCCGCAACATCACCGATCGCAAGCGCGCCGAGCGGCGGATCCGCTTCCTGGCCCGCTACGACACGCTGACCAAGATCCCGAACCGGCTGCAGTTCCAGCACTCGCTGCAGCAGGCGATCGCGCGGGCGCGGCGCGGCGGCACCTCGCTGGCGCTGCTGTACCTGGACCTCGACCGCTTCAAGGAGGTCAACGACACCTTCGGCCACGCGGCCGGCGACCGCGCGCTCGAGATCCTGAGCGAGCGGATGATGCGGCGGATGCCGCCCGGCGCGATGCTCGGCCGGCTGGCCGGCGACGAGTTCGCGCTGTACGTCGAGAAACTGCCGCGCGAGGCCGACAACCGGCCGGCGATCGCCGCGCTGGCCCGCGAGCTGCTCGACGAGCTGGGCCACCCCTTCCACCTCGGCCAGCACGAGCTGTACGTGACCGGCAGCGTCGGCATCGCATTCTGCCCGCAGGACGCCGACAACGTCGTCGACCTGATCCGCGACGCCGACGCGGCGATGTATCACTCCAAGCAGAACGGCGGCAGCAGTTACAGCTTCTACACGCCCGAGATGAGCGCGGTCGCGGTGGAACGGCTGATGCTGAAGAGCAAGCTGCGCCGCGCCGTCGAACGCGACGAGCTCGTCATGCTGTACCAGCCGAAGGTGGACCTGCGCGACGGCCGCGTCGTCGGCGCCGAGGCGCTGCTGCGCTGGCGGCTGCCGGGCCACGGCGACATCTCGCCGGCGCAGTTCATCCCGCTGGCCGAGGAGACCAACCTGATCCACGGCATCGGCGAGTGGGTGCTGAAGCGGGTCTGCAGCGACTACCGCAGCTGGCAGCAGAAGGTGCCGCAGCCGGGCAGGATCTCGATCAACCTGTCGCTGCAGCAGTTGCGGCAGGCCGAGTTCCTGACCCGCTACCGGTCCGTGTTCGACGACACCGGCGTGTCGCCGTCGAACTTCGAGCTCGAGATCACCGAGACGACGCTGATGACCGACGCACGCCGCATGGTGCGGCTGCTCGACGAGCTGTACGCGATGGGCCTGCACCTGTCGATCGACGATTTCGGCACCGGCTACTCGTCACTGTCGGCGCTGCAGCAGTTCCCGGTCGGCACGCTGAAGATCGACCAGTCCTTCGTCCGCCACGCCGCGGTGTCGCGCGAGGACGCGACGCTGGTCCGCACGATCATCGAGATGGGCCGTAACCTGGACCTCGAGGTCGTCGCGGAGGGCATCGAGTCGCGGGAGCAGCTCGAGTTCCTGCAGAGCCGCAACTGCCACTACGGCCAGGGACGGTTGTTCGGCGAGCCGATGGCCGCCGCGGAATTCCTCGAGCTGCTGGTCGCGCAGGCCCGCGGCGAGTCGCGCTACGCGCCGATCGTCGGCTGAGGGGCGCCGGTGCGCGCGATGCTGCTCGAGCGCTCCGGTCAGCGCACCGGTGCTGACGCCGGGTTCTGCCTGAGTCTCAGGGCTTCGCGACGCGCGCGGCGCCGTCGCGCCGCGTGTAGACCTTGACGCGGTCGCCGGGGCGGAATTCCTCGTCCGGCGCCTGCACGACGGCGATGGTCCGGCCGCCGTCGAGCTCGACCGTGATCTGCCAGGCGTCCTCGCGGGTCAC
>JBFGAO010000090.1:0-5738 GCA_041568095.1 Steroidobacteraceae bacterium
CAGGGACAGGTGGAGGCCACGAATTCCAGCATCGCGAGTCACCGCATGGCCATTCCGGACGGCATCTTAGTCCAGCGCTGCGGGTTGCGACCCGGCACGCAAGCGGGTGTTGGTCGTTGCCAGTCGACATGATCTCCAACCCCGCCTTACTGCATCCAGGTCGCGCCGTGGAACGTCGGCATCGGCGGGCGGACTTGCCACTCGCCGACCTCGCCACATTTCCGGCAGCGCGGTTGGCAGTGACGGATGGCCCGGTCACCGAGTCCGCGACGGACGAGCTGTGCAAGGTTCGTGTGTGCCCAGCGCCGGCAAGCGCGGCAATAGCAATCGAGCTCGTGGCCTTGGGCCAGCAATTCGCGGAACGTGGACAGCCGGATCGCCTGCATCGCGCGAGGATGCCTAAGCGGCAGGTTCAGGGCATGACCCCTGGATCGAAGCGGGAGACCGAACTGGTCGGGGTGACAGGATTTGAACCTGCGACTCCTACGTCCCGAACGTAGTGCTCTACCAGGCTGAGCTACACCCCGATCTGGCGCGGCCGTGGAGCGGTCAGGCCTTGCGGTTCACGGAGAACCTGGCCAGGGCCTCGAGGGCATCGCGGAAGGCCGAGCCGGGTACGCCGGCCAGCGCCTCGAGAGCCCGTTCCACCTCGGTTTCAGCGAGTCGCGCAGTGTAGTCGAGCCCCCCCGTCCTTTCAATGACGGCGCGGATCGGGCCCTGCTCGCGGGTGCCGCCGCCGGCAATGGCCTCGCGGATCATCCGGATCTCGTCGCTCCGGCCGTGCTTCAGCGCGTGGATCAAGGGCAGCGTGGGCTTGCCCTCGGCCAGGTCGTCGCCAATGTTCTTGCCAAGCTCGGCGGGGTCGCCACCGTAGTCCAGTGCGTCGTCCACCAATTGGAAGGCGATGCCGAGGTGCTTGCCGTAGGTAGCCAGCGCCTGCTCGATGGCAGCCGGCGCGCCGGCAACGATCGCGGCTATCTGCGCGCCGGCCTCGAACAGCCGCGCGGTCTTGCGGTAGATCACCTCGAGGTAGCGCGCCTCGCTCGTATCCGGGTCGCCGGCATTCATCAATTGCAGCACCTCGCCGGCCGCGATGGTGTTGGTCGCATCGGCCATGACCCGGATCACGGCTGGCGAGTCGAGCGCCGCCATCATCTGGAAGGCGCGCGAATAGAGGAAGTCGCCGACCAGTACGCTGGCCGGGTTGCCGAAGGCCTCGTTGGCGGTGTCGTGGCCGCGCCGCTGGGCCGAGTCATCGACGACGTCGTCGTGCAAGAGCGTCGCGGTGTGGATGAACTCGATCAGCGCCGCGGCGACAATATGGCGCCCGTCCGCGGCGCCGGCGGCACGCGCGGCCAGCACGACCAAGAGCGGCCGCAGCCGCTTGCCGCCGGCCGCGACGATGTACTCGCCCACCTGGGCGACGAGCGCGACGTCGCTGGCCAGCTGGCGCAGGATCTCGGCATCGACCGCCTCGAGGTCGGCCGCGACCGGCGCGCGTATGTCTTTGAGTTTCATGGGCTCACGGCCATCCTGCGGCCTGCGGCATGCTACCGGCAATCCCGCCGGCGGGGGAGTCGCCCCGGCCCCGCGAATGGTTTGACCGGGGCGGGTCGCGTCACTACAATTGCGGGCTCTTTTTTGGAGTCGGAACAATCATGTACGCCGTGATAGCCACCGGTGGCAAGCAGTACCGCGTGAGCGAGGGTACCGTCGTGCGGGTCGAGAAGCTCGACGCCGAGGCGGGTGCGACCGTGCAGTTCGACCAGGTCCTGCTGGTCGGCGAGGGCGCGGAAGTCGCCGTCGGCACGCCGTTCGTCTCGGGCGCGAAGGTCATGGCGACCGTGCAGAGCCACGGCAAGGCCGACAAGGTCAGCATCGTCAAGTTCCGGCGCCGCAAGCATTACCTGCGGCAGAAGGGCCACAGGCAGCCGTACACCGAGATCAAGGTGACCGGCATCTCGGCGGCCTGAGGCAGCAGGAGGAGAGGGCAATGGCACACAAGAAAGCTGGCGGCAGTACCAAGAACGGCCGCGAGTCACAGTCGAAGCGCCTCGGCGTGAAGAAGTTCGGCGGCGAGCAGGTGCTGGCCGGCAACATCCTCGTGCGCCAGCGCGGCACCCGCTACAAGCCGGGCGTCAATGTCGGCGTCGGCACCGACCACACGCTGTTCGCGAAGGTCAGCGGCAAGGTGCAGTTCCAGAAGAAGGGTGCCGAGCGGCGCACCTTCGTCAGCGTGCTGCCGGAGTAAGCCGGGCCGCAAGGAACCACGAAAACCCCGGCCCGGCCGGGGTTTTTCTTGGGCGGCAGGAACAGGCCATGAAATTCGTTGACGAAGCGCTGATGCGGGTCGTGGCCGGCCATGGCGGGCGCGGCTGCGTCAGCTTCCGGCGCGAGAAATTCGTGCCTTTCGGCGGCCCGGACGGCGGCGACGGCGGGCTCGGCGGCAGCGTCTGGCTGCGCGCCGAGGAAGGCATCAACACACTGGTCGACTTCCGGATCCGCCGCACCTTCCGCGCCCAGAACGGCCAGCCCGGCAGCGGCCAGGACTGCACGGGCCGCGGCGGCGAGGACCTGTTCATCGCGGTGCCGGTCGGCACCGTCGTGCTCGACGAGGACACCGGCGAGACGCTGGGCGACCTGTCGAGCGCCGGCCAGGTGCTGCTGGTCGCCAAGGGCGGCAAGGGCGGCTGGGGCAACGCCCGCTTCAAGAGCTCGGTGAACCGCGCGCCGCGGCAGAGCACGCCGGGGTTGCCCGGCGAGAGCCGCACACTGCGCGTCGAGTTGCGGCTGCTGGCCGACGTCGGCCTGCTCGGGATGCCGAACGCCGGCAAGTCCACGCTGATCCGCGCCGTGTCCGCGGCGCGGCCCAAGGTCGCCGATTACCCGTTCACGACGCTGCACCCGCAACTGGGTGTCGTGTCGGTCGGTCCGGCACGCAGTTTCGTGATGGCCGACATCCCCGGCCTGATCGAGGGCGCGGCCGAGGGCGCCGGGCTCGGCATCCGCTTCCTGAAGCACCTGCAGCGCACGCGCATCCTGCTGCACCTGGTGGACATCGCGCCGCTGGATCCCGACGAGGACCCGGTCGAGGGCGCCCGCGCGATCGTCCGCGAACTGAAGAAGTTCAGCCCGGAGCTGGCGAAGAAGCCACGCTGGCTGGTGCTGAACAAGATCGACCTGCTGGAGGGCGAGGCGCTCGAGCAGCGCTGCCGCGACATCGTCCGGCGGCTGCGCTTCAAGGGCCAGGTGTTCCGGGTCTCCGGCGCGACCGGCAAGGGCACGAAGGAACTCTGCGAGGCCGTGATGCGCGAGCTCGACGCGTCCCGGGCCGCCGCCGCCGCCGGCTGAGCCGGGCAGGGAGCGGAAAAGAAAAAGCCGGCCCCGGGCCGGCTTTTTCACGTCCATCTGGCGCGCGGGTTACTTGCCGGCCAGTTCCTTGATCTGCTTCGCCAGCCGGCTCTTGTGCCGGGCGGCCTTGTTGCGGTGGATGATGCCCTTGCGCGCCATCGAGTCGATGACGGGCGTCGAGGCCTTCAGCGCCTCGGCGGCCTTTTCCTTGTCGCCGGCCTTCACGGCCGTGACGACCTTCTTGACGGCGCTGCGGACTTCCGAGCGCTGCGCCATGTTGTGGGCGCGGCGACGCGCCGACTGGCGGGCCCGCTTCTCTGCTGATTTCGTGTTGGCCAAGGATCGCTCCGATGCCGGCTGGTTTCCGGGAGCCGCGCATTCTGCTGACGCGGGCCCGGCTTGTCAACGCGGGCGGCCGGCCTGCGGCCCCGGCCCTCCGGTATAGTGCCCGGCGCATGACCCGCGGATTCCTGCGCAGTACGACCGTCGTCGGCTCGCTGACCCTGCTGTCGCGGGTGTCCGGCCTGGCCCGCGACATGGTCTATTCGCAGGCCTTCGGCGCCGGCTCGCTGATGGACGCCTTCCTGGTGGCGTTCAAGATCCCGAACTTCTGGCGCCGGCTGACCGCCGAGGGGGCTTTCTCGCAGGCCTTCGTGCCGGTGATCACCGAGTACCGGGTGCGCCGCCAGCAGGCCGAGGTCCGCGGGCTGGTGTCCGGCGTCGCCGGCACGCTGGGCGTCGCGCTGTTCGTCATCACCGCGATCGGCGTCGTCGCGGCACCGGTGCTGGTGTTCATCTTCGCGCCGGGCTTCCGCGCCGACGGCGGCCGCTTCGATCTCGCGGTCGACATGCTGCGCTTCACCTTCCCGTACCTGTTCTTCATCTCGCTGGTCGCGCTGTGCAGCGGCGTGCTGAACAGCTACGGCAAGTTCGGCATGCCGGCCTTCACGTCGACGCTATTGAATGTCGTGATGATCGTGTTCGCGGCCTGGCTGGCGCCCGGCGCCGACAGCCCCGGGCTCGTGCTCGCGATCGGCGTATTCGTCGCCGGCCTCGTGCAACTGGTCGCGCAATTGCCCGCGATGCACAAGCTGGGGCTGCTGCCGAAGCCGCGCTGGGACTGGGCGCACGAGGGCGTGCGGCGCATCGGCCGGCTGATGCTGCCCGGCATCTTCGGCTCCTCGGTCGCGCAGATCTCGCTGCTGCTCGACACGCTGATCGCGTCCTTCCTGATGACCGGCAGCATCGCCTGGATGTACTACGCCGACCGGCTGGTCGAGTTCCCGATGGGCGTGTTCTCGATCGCGCTCGCAACCGTGATCCTGCCGGGCCTGTCCTCGCACCACGCCGACCGCTCGCCGGAGCGCTTCGCGGCGACGCTGGACTGGGCGCTGCGGCTGACCTTCGTGATCGTCGTGCCGGCGGCGGCCGGGCTGCTGTTCCTGGCCGGGCCGCTGACCGCGACGATCTTCGGCTACGGCGAGTTCGACGCCCGCGACGTCGAGATGTCGGCCTATGCGCTGATGGCCTACTCGATGGGGCTGATGGGCTTCTCGCTGGTCAAGGTGCTGGCGCCAGGCTTTTTCGCGCGCCAGGACACGCGCACGCCGGTCAAGGTCGGCATCATCGCGCTGTCGGTCAACATGGGCTTCAACCTCGCGGTCGTCGTGCCGGCCCACCTGCAGGGCTTCCCGGTGCCGCATGCGCTGCTGGCGCTGTCCACCGGCCTGTCGGCGCTGGTCAACGCGACGCTGCTGTACCGTGGCCTGCGCCGCGACGGCGTTTATTCGCCGTCCGGCCGCTGGCGCCGGCTGCTGCTGCAGGTCACGCTGGCGACGGTCGCGATGGCGGCCTTCCTGTGGTGGGCCAGCGGCGACTGGGCGGCCTGGAGCGACTGGGGCGCCGGCCAGCGCGCGCTGCAATTGGCGCTCTGTGTCGGAGGCGGCGCAGCGCTGTACTTCGCGACGCTGTGGGTCGCGGGCCTGCGGCCGGCGGAACTGCGCTCCGAAGCACTATAATTCCGCGGCCGATGCTGATCCTGCGCGGTCCCGCTGCTGCCCGTCCGGTCGACCGCGGTTACGTCGCGGCGATCGGCAACTTCGACGGACTGCACCTGGGGCACCAGGCGATCCTGGCGCGGGCCGGGGAGCGGGCCGAGGCGCTGGGGCTGCCGCGGGTCGTGCTGACCTTCGAGCCGCATCCGCGCGAGTACTTCGCGCCGCAGTCGCCGCCGGCGCGGCTGATGCGGCTGCGTGACAAGGCCGGGTGGCTGGCGCAGGCGGGGATCGAGCGGCTGGCGGTGCTGCGCTTCGACGCGCGGCTCGCGGCCTGGGATGCCGAGACCTTCGTCGAGTGCATCCTGGACCGCTGGCTTGGCGTGCGGCAGG
>JBFGAO010000091.1:0-5726 GCA_041568095.1 Steroidobacteraceae bacterium
AGCACGCCCGCGTCCCCGTCGATGTAGGTGATGCGGCTCTCGGTCGACGCGGTCGCCATGAAGCCCGGGTCGTAGGTGAACACGCCGAGTTCGCGGCCGATGCCGGCGATGCCGACGACGTCCGGGCCCATCGTGCCGCTCAGCGTCTCGAGCTCCGAGCTCTTGCCAGTTGTCAGGTTGGTCAGCTGGTACTTGTTGTTGCTCATCCGGCTCCGTTCCGGCATCCCGGCGGCCCGCGCCGCCCGCAGCCCGGGGAGCGTGTCACGCGCCCTGCCGGGAATCAAGGTGGTTTTCCGCCGATCCCCTAGAATGCGTGCATGGCCGCGCCGCTCGCCATCTACGTGCACCTGCCCTGGTGCGTGCGCAAGTGTCCCTACTGCGACTTCAACTCGCATGCGGCGCCGTCGGTGCTGCCGGAGCGCGATTACGTCGACGCGCTGCTCGCAGACCTCGAGACAGACCTCGACCTCGCCGGCGGCCGGACCGTCGCGAGCGTGTTCCTCGGCGGCGGCACGCCCAGCCTGTTCTCGCCAGAGGAGATCGGCCGGCTGCTGGCCGGCCTTGCCGCGCGGCTGCCGTTCGCGCCCGGTGCCGAGGTCACGATGGAGGCGAATCCCGGCACGATCGAGCACGGGCGCTTTTCCGGCTATGCGGCGGCGGGCGTCAACCGCGTCTCGCTTGGCGCGCAGTCCTTCGATGCCGGGCAGCTCGCGAGGCTGGGCCGGATCCATGGACCTGAGGATACCGGTCGCGCCGTCGCCGAGCTCCGGCAGGCCGGCATCGGCAACTTCAACCTGGACCTGATGTACGCGCTGCCCGAACAGGTGCCGGCCGGCGCGCTCGCCGACCTCGAAGCCGGTCTCGCGCTCGGGCCCGCGCACCTGTCGCACTACCAGCTGACGCTGGAGCCCGGCACGGCCTTCTTCCATCGCCCGCCGCCACTGCCCGACGACGATGTCGCGCTGGAGATGCAGCTGGCCTGCCAGGACCTGCTGCACCGTCACGGCTACCGGCAGTACGAGGTCTCCGCCTGGGCGCGGCCGGGCCGCGAGTGCCGCCACAACCTGAATTACTGGCGCTATGGCGACTACATCGGGATCGGCGCCGGCGCCCACGGCAAGCTGACGGCCGACGGGCGCGTGTGGCGCAGCGAGCGGCCGCGCCTGCCACGCGACTACATGCGCCGGGTCGCCGCCGGCGACGCCGCCGAGCGGCGCATCGTGCCCGCAGAGGAGTTGCCCTTCGAGTTCATGCTCAATGCCTTGCGGCTGGACGAGGGATTCCGGCTCGCCGACTTCACGGCCGCGACCGGGCTGGCTTCCTCGGCAGTCGAGCCGGCGCTCGCGCGGCTGGCTGCCCGTGGCCTGCTGCTCGAGGACGCCGGGCACATCCGCCCCAGCGCGCTGGGCTTCCGCTTTCTTAACGACTTGCAGGCGGAGTTCCTGCCTTCCCCCGCCGCGAAGTTGTGCACAGCGGCGGCCGGGCTGGCGCCGGGCAGGGACTTTCACCACATTGTTACGGATCTTCGTTAAGAGGAGACAGATAAGTAATTGATTTTATTAAGTAATCCAGGCTGGTCAATATTTGAGCAAGTCCACAGTTATGCGGGAATCTGCGATTCGGGCCGGGAGCGGTCCAGGGTCGTCCACAGAGTTATCCACAAGTTTTGTGGATTAGGAGAAAACCCCCGGAGATTCTGCGACTTAGCGAGTCGGCCCTGTCCCCCAGCCGGCCGATTCTTGCCTGCCGGCGGCGTCCCCGCTAGACTGCGCGCCCTTTCGAGCGACCCGAGCTGGATTCCGTCATGAAGGCCGAGATTCATCCCAAGTACACGGACATCACCGTGACCTGCAGCTGCGGGAACAGCTTCAAGACCCGGTCGACGCTGGCCGAGGACCTCGCGGTTGAGGTCTGCTCGGCCTGCCATCCGTTCTACACGGGCAAGCAGAAGATCGTGGATTCCGGCGGCCGCGTCGACCGCTTCCGCAAGAAGTACGGCCTCAAGTAAGCCGCCACGCGCTGGCAGGCTGACGACCAAGGCGCCCACCGGGCGCCTTTTTCGTTGCCCGCTACGCGGCTATGCTCCGGGAGGTCAACTTTCCGGCCGACGCAGCGTCCAATTCCCGGGGCGGGCCTGTGCGGCGCGTCCGGCCGCCGTTGCCCGGAGAGTCACCATGAGAATCCTTCGCCCACTGCTGCTGCTGACCGCTGCGCTGCTGACCGCAGCCGGCTGCGCGACCAACCCGGTCACCGGCCGGCCCGAGCTCGCGACGATGTCCGAGAGCAGCGAAATCAAGATGGGCAAGCAGCTGCACGTCCAGATCATCCAGAAGATGGGCGTCTACGAGGACCTGGAGCTGCAGGACTACGTGACGAGGATCGGCAGGAAGCTGGCCGCCGTCAGCGAGCGACCGGAACTCGAGTGGACCTTCACGATCGTCGACACCGACGACGTCAACGCCTTCGCGACGCCCGGCGGCTTTGTCTACATCTCGCGCGGCATCCTGCCCTACCTGAAGGACGAGGCCGAGCTCGCCGCGGTGCTGGGCCACGAGATCGGCCACATCACGGCGCGGCACGCCGTCCGGCAGCACAGCAAGTCGACGCTGGCGGGCCTTGCCAGCGCAGCGGCCGCGATCTTCACCGGCTACACGGCGGCCGCGGACCTCGCGAGCCTGGCCGGCCAGGCCATCATCAGCGGCTACGGCCGCGAGGCGGAACTCGAGGCCGACCGGCTCGGCGCCCAGTACCTGGCCGCGACCAACTACGAGCCGCAGGCGATGATCGAGGTCGTCGCGTCGCTGAAGGACCAGGAACTGTTCGAGCGCGAGCGCGCCCGGCTCGAGAACCGCGACCCGCGCATCTACCACGGCGTGTTCTCGACCCATCCCGACAACGACACGCGCCTGCAGCAGGCGATCGCGTCGGTCCGCCGCGTCGAGGGCCAGAAGGGCGGCAGCGAGGCCAACGAGGAAGTGTTCCTGCGCGCGATCAACGGCATCGCGGTCGGCTCGAGCCGCCGGCAGGGCATGGTGCGCGACAGCCGCTTCTACCATGCCGACTTCCAGTTCACGATCGCGTTCCCGAATGGCTGGAAGATCCAGAACGAGCCCGACCGGCTGCTGGCGGTCTCGCCCGACAAGTCGCACTACATGGAATTGCGGGCCCAGGCGCCGCCGGCCGGGCTGGGCAACCCGCAGGATTTCGCGCGGCGCGGTCTCGCGAACCGCCGCACGGACCGCTCGGAGAGCCTGAAGATCAACGGCATGGACGCCTACACGACGATCGTCCGCGGCGACGCCTCGCCCTACGGCCAGCGCTCCAACGTGCGCTACGTGATCATCGCGCACGCCAACCTGATGTGGGTCATCAAGGGCGCCAGCCGCGCCGACGACACGGCGCCCGCGGGCGACCGGCTGTTCCTGTCGTCGGCACAGACCTTCCGGCGCCTGCGATCGGACGAGTTCCGGCTGGCCGAGCCGCACCAGCTGCGCGTGATCCGCGCACAGCCCGGCATGACGGTCGAGGAACTGGCAAAGGAATCGGCACTGACCGACTACCCGGTCCAGCAGCTGCGGCTGTTCAACGACCTGTACCCCGACGGGCAGCCGCAGCCCGGCAGCTGGGTCAAGACCGTCCAGTAAGGATCACCAGGCGCCGGCGCGCAGCGCCGCGACGAGCCGTGCGAGCGCCTGGCCGCGGTGGCTCACGCGGTCCTTCTCTTGTGCATCCAGCTCCGCAGCGCTGCGCCCGTCGCCATCGACGACGAACAGCGGGTCGTAGCCGAATCCCGCCGTCCCGCGCGGCGCGAAGCCGATCTGGCCTCGCCAGCTTCCCTCGGTGACCACCGGCTGCGGGTCGTCGGCCCTGCGCACATAGGCCATCGCGCAGCGGAACGTCGCCCCGCGCCGGCCGTCCGGCACCGCGGCCAGCTCCTCGAGCAGCAGCCGGTTGTTCGCGGCGGCGTCGGCAGCGGGCCCCGCGTAGCGCGCGGAGTACAGGCCCGGACGGCCGCCGAGCGCATCGACCTCGAGGCCGGAGTCGTCGCCGATCGCCGGCAGCCCGCTGGCCGCGGCCGCATGCCGTGCCTTGATCAGTGCATTGGCCGCGAAGCTGTCGCCGTCCTCGGGCGGCGACGCGATGCCGAGCATCGCGAGGGTCAGCAATTCGACGCGGTCGCCGGCCAGCATCCGCTGCAGTTCCCGCAGCTTGCCGGCGTTGGCGGTCGCCAGCACGACGCGCCGCGGCCGGGAGTGGGGCATCAGCCGCTGCGTGCGGCCAGCTGCAGCCGGCACAGCTCGGCGATGCCGGCCGCCGCGAGGTCGAGCAGCGACCCCAGCTCCTCGCGCCGGAACGCGTGGCCCTCGGCCGTCCCCTGGACCTCGATGAACGCGCCGCCCGAGTTCATCACGACATTCATGTCGGTCTCGGCGTCGGCGTCCTCGGCATAGTCGAGGTCCAGCACCGCCCGGCCCCCGACGATGCCGACCGACACCGCGGCGATCTGCCCGTGCAGCGGGTTGCGCGCGAGCTGCCCGCGCGTGACGAGCCTTTCCACGGCGTCCGCGAGTGCGACATAGCCGCCGGTGATCGCCGCAGTGCGCGTGCCGCCGTCGGCCTGCAGCACGTCGCAGTCGATCGTGATCGTGCGCTCGCCGAGCGTGCCGAGGTCGATGCAGGCGCGCAGCGAGCGCCCGATCAGCCGCTGGATCTCCTGGGTGCGGCCGGCCTGCCGGCCGCGCGCGGCCTCGCGCGCCGTGCGCGTATGCGTCGCGCGCGGCAGCATCCCGTACTCGGCCGTCAGCCAGCCGCGACCGCTGTTGCGCAGGAAGTGCGGTACGCCGCTCTCGACGCTCGCGGTGCACAGCACCCGGGTCGCGCCGAACTCCGCCAGCACCGAGCCCTCGGCGTGGCTCGTATAGTCGCGCGTGAAGCGCACCGGCCGCAGCTGGTCCGGCGAGCGGCCATCCGGCCTCGTCCCGTCCTTGCGCCCGCCGCTAGCCACGCCAGCACAACCCGGCGGCCGATGCATTGTCGCTGTGCGGCGACGACGCCTCGACCGCGCGCTTGGCCAGCGCCCGCAGCGCGTCGCGGCAGGGCGTGGTCGCGTCCTTCCAGAAGCCGGCGATCTCGGTGTCCGCGAGTCCCGACCAGATGCCGTCGGTGCAGACCAGCAGCACGTCGCCCGCCGCGAGCCTGTGACGGCGCGAGATGGACATCTCCGGCAGCGCCGGCTCCCCGCCCAGGCAGCACTCGACGAAGTTGCGCATCGGATGCCGGTGGACATCCTGCTCGCTGATCGAGCCGTCGCGCAGCAGCTGCTCGACGTGGCTGTGGTCGCGGGTCCTTGCCAGCATCCTGCCCTCGCGCAGGTGATAGACGCGGCTGTCGCCGACATGTGCCCACCAGGCCTCGCCGCGCTGCACGAGGCACACGGCGCAGGTCGCGCGCGGCCGCATGTCGATCGGCAGCTCAAGGCCGAGCGCGACGACCTCCGCATGCGCGCGTCCGAGACCGAGGTGCAGGAAGCCCAGCGGGTCGGCCAGCGGCTTCGGCTCCTCGTCGAACAGCGCCAGCAGCGTGCTGCAGGCGGTCTCGGCGGCGCGTTCGCCCCAGGCGTGGCCACCCATGCCGTCGACCGCGACGAGCAGCGCGGCATCGTCCACGACTGCGACCGCCGCGCGATCCTGGTTGTCGTCACGGTCGCCGGTCAGGCTGACGTCGGC
>JBFGAO010000092.1:0-5638 GCA_041568095.1 Steroidobacteraceae bacterium
CAGCCGAGCACGCTGTCCTACGCCGTCGAGCAGTTCTTCGAGAACGGCGGCCGGCACGCGATCGTCGTGCGCGTCACGAACGGCGCCCGTGCATGCACGCTGGCGCTGCCCGCCGGCGAAGCGACGCTGCTGCTGCAGGCGCTGGCGCCCGGCACGCGCGAGTTCCTGCGGGCCGCGGTCGACTACGACGGGATCGGCGACAACGAGGAGGACCGCTTCAACCTGGTCGTGCAGCGCGTCCGGACGCCGGGCTCGGAGCACATCGAGGACCAGGAGATCTACCGTCGCGTGTCGGTCCGCGCGGACTCGCCGCGCTTCATCGTCACGGCGCTCGCCGAGTCCGCGCTGGTGAGTGTCGCCAGCCCGGTGCCGGAGCGGCGACCCGACGAGACGCTGCGCGAGCCCGGCCGCGGGCTCGCGGGCTATGTCGGCTCCAGTCCCGACGGCGACGACGGCGGCCCGCTCACCGACTACGACCTGATCGGCTCAGCGACTCGCGCAACCGGGCTGTTCGCGCTGGCCGCAGTCGATTCCTTCAACTTCCTGTGCCTGCCGCCGCTGTCGCGCGACGCGGATGTCGGGCCGAGCGCGCTGCTGGTCGCCAACCGCTACTGCCGCGAGCGTCGCGCGCTGCTGGCCGTCGACCCGCCGCTGGACTGGGACTCGGCGCCGAAGGCGCTCTCGGCGATGCGCGACTGGCCGCTGCCGAGCGACTCCGCCTTCATGTACTTCCCGCGGCTGCTCGCCTACGACAAGCTGCGTGGCCGCTTCGAGGCCTTCGCGCCCTGCGGTGCCGTCACCGGGATGCTGTCGCGGGCCTCCGAGCTGTGGCCGGTCTGGTCCGCCGCGCAGGGCGACGACGCCGCGCTGCGGCCGGGACTGCGGCCGATGTGCGCCGTCGACGACGAGCACCGCGCACGGCTGGCCGCCTGCGGCGTCAACACCGTGCAGACGACGCGCCGGCCGGGACGCAGCGGACCGGCGGCCTGCACGCTGGCGGGGCGCGCGGCCGCCGCGGCCGACTGGCGATCGCTGGCCGCGCGCCGGCTCGCGCTGATGATCGTCAACAGCATCGAACGCGGGACGCGCTGGATGCTGTTCGAGCCGAGCGAGCCGGCGACCTGGCGGCGCGCCTCGGCGCAGCTGCGCTCCTTCTTCGAGTCGCTGGAGGAGCAGGGCGCATTCCCGGACCGCGAGCCCGGCGAGCGCTGGTTCGCGCTCTGCGACGAGCGGATCAACGCCGCGTCGCATCGCGAGCGCGGCATCGTCAACGTGATGTTCGGCTTCGCCGCGCAGCGCGCCGGCGAATTCCACGCCTTCCTCGTCAGCCACCGTGCCGGTGGCAGCCGCGTACAGGCGGTCAGCCCCAACCTGCGCCGGCTCGCGGAGCAGGGTGGCATCGAGCTGCCGCCCGAGCTCGACCTGCCGCTGGCCGGCGCCGGGTGACGGCGGGGCGCTGACGGCCCGCACGTGGACCTGCGCGAGGCGGCGCTGCTCGCGATCGGCGGCTACGCGCTGCTGATGGTCGCGATCGGCAGCTGGGCCGTCCGGCGCACGCGCGACCGCACGGACTTCTTCCTCGGCGGCCGCCGGCTCGGGCCCTGGCTCGCGGCGCTGTCGCAGGGCGCGACGCAGTCCTCGGCCTGGACGCTGGTCGGCGTCAGCGGTGCCGCCTACCTGTGGGGCTGGCGCGCCGGCTGGATCTGGGTGTCCGTGGTCGCCGGCTATGCGGTCAACTGGCTGTGGATCGCGCCGCGGCTGCGCCAGATGTCGGCCGAGACCGGCAGCCTGACACTGGTGCAGTTGCTGAACGGCGGCGAGGCGCGCATCGGGCTGCGGCGCGTGTCGTCGGCGATCATCCTCGTCTCCTTCCTGTTCTACGTGGCCGCGCAGTTCCAGGCCGCCGGCCAGGCCTTCGCGGTCGCGCTGGACCTGCCGGTCGCTGCCTGCATCGCCGGCGGCGCCGCGCTGATCGTCGGCTACACGCTGGCCGGCGGATTCTGGGCCGCCAGCGTCACCGACTTCGTGCAGGGCCTGCTGATGCTGGTCGTCGCCGTCGTGCTGCCGGTCGCGGCCTGGGTCGCGGTCGGCGGCGCCGCGGGCATCGCAGCGGGCGCCGATGCGGCGCCGGGCGGCCTGGCCTGGGACTGGACGGCCGCGGCCGTCGTGCTCGGCACGCTGGGCATCGGCCTCGCGGCGCCCGGCCAGCCGCATGTCGTCAACCACTTCATGGCCGCGCGCGACGACGCGGCCATACGGCGCGGCGGCTGGATCGCGATCGCGTGGATAGCGCTGGTGCTGGCCGGCATGCTGGTCGTCGGCTGGGCCGGCCGCGCGCTCGCGCTGCCGCCGGACAACCCCGAGAACGTGCTGTACGCGGCGGCGCGCGCCTGGCTGCCGGCGGCCTTTGCCGGCGTGATCATCGTCGCCGTGATGTCGGCGATCATGTCCACCGTCGACAGCCAGCTGATCACCGCGACCTCGAGCCTGACCGTGGATGCGCGCAGGCGCAGCGACGCGACGACGGTGCCGGCGGCGCGCGTGGCGCTGCTCGGCTTCGCGGCCCTGGCGGCGCTGCTCGCGATCTGGGCGCCGGCGACGATCTACAGCCGCGTGCTGTTCGCGTGGAACGCGCTCGGTGCGGCCTTCGGCCCGCTGGTCGTGCTCACAGTGCTGGGGCGCCCGCCGCCGCCGGCCGCCTCGCTGGCCGCGATGCTGACCGGCTTCGGCCTGACGGTCGCGTTCTACCTGGCGCCGGACGCGCCGGGCGACGTGCTGGAGAGGGTTTTCCCGTTCCTGGCGGCGCTGCTGGTTGCGTGGCTGGCCGGGCGCCCTCGGCCTCAGCCGCCCGGCCCGCGCAACGCGGCAGGCACGCCGGCGGCGAGCCGCTCGCAGGTCGCGCGGTAGCCGATGTCGACGGCGCGCTGGAAGCCGCGCCAGTCGAGCATGTCCACCGATTCCAGCGCCGGCGACAGCAGCAGGTCGGTCTGGCCGCGGTGCTCGGCCGTCGCCGCGGCGCTGTTGACCATGCCGGCGCGCCACAGGATCTGCAGGATGTTCGGGCGCCGCCGGCGCCGCCCGCGCACCATCTCCCACAGCGACGGCAGGTCGGTGGCCTCGAGGTCGGCCGTGAAGGCCTGGTCGGCGCCGACGTCGACGCCGATGACCGGGCCGCGGCCCAGCGAGCGCATCACGTCCACCGGCAGGTTGTTCATCGCGCCGCCGTCGACGAACACTTCGCCGCCGTGGAAGACGGGTGGCAGCACGCCGGGGATCGCGACGGAGGCGCGCAGCCAGCGCCACAGCGTGCCGCGGCGGTGCACGGCGATCCGGCCGGTCGTCAGGTTCGACGAGACGCAGAAGAACGGCAGCGGCAGGTCCTCGATGTCGGTCTCGCCGAACTCGCGGCGCAGCAGCGTGCCGACCTTGCGGCCGGCGACCAGCGACACGAGCGGCAGCGTGAAGTCGGCCAGCGGATTCGTGTCCACGAAGCTGCGGCGGAAGCGCTCCAGCAGCTCCTCGTTGGTCCAGCCGGCCGCGACGCCGGCCGCCAGGATGCCCCCCATGCTGGTGCCGCCGACCAGGTCGACGGGCACGCCATGCTCGCGCAACGCGCGCACCACGCCGAGGTGAGCGAAGCCGCGGGCGCCGCCGCCGGACAGCACGAGCCCGACCGCGCGACCGGTCAGCAGCCGCACGACCCGCGCGTAATCGGCCGCCGTGCGCAGGTGGTGACAGCGCACGCCGGGCAGACCGTCCAGCCACCGCGCTGCGGCGCCGGGCCGGAAGCGATCATCGTGCACCAGCAGCAGCTCCGAGCGCTGCGCGGCGTGCTCGTGCTGCTCGAGCCGGCGCCAGGGTCCGGGCTCGCCCGCCGCAGGCGCCGTCAGCAGCAGCGCGTCGGCCTGCCGGATGCACAGCTGGGTCCACGGCGTGTCCTCGGCCTCGGCCGCGTAGACGACGAAGTCGCTGCGCGACTCGAGCTCGTGGAACCACATCGTGCTGTGGCTGCCGGCGCGCTTGCCGGACACGAGGTCGACGCGGCCGTAGCGGCCCAGCGCCGCAACAAGGCCCTCGGCGATGGCCGGGACGTCGACGCCGGCGTCGAAGGGCAGGATCGTGATCGTGCGCGGCGCCGCCTGTCCGGTCGTGGAGTCCTCGAGGCGCTCGACGGTCAGCCGCGCCAGCCGCAGGATCGCCTCCGGGTGGTTCATCAGCACGCGCTCGAAGGTGCCGGCGGACAGCCGCGCCAGTTCCGAGTCGCGCAGCGCGCGCACCGTCGCCGCGCGCGGGCGGGCCGCGATCAGCCCCATCTCGCCGACGCTCTCGCCGGCCGCGATGCGCCCGACCAGCGTGCCGTCCGGCGCGAAGGCGCCGAGGCAGCCGCTGACGACGAAGCAGATCGAGTCAGCAGGGTCGCCGGCCTCGAACAGCAGGCTGCCGCCCTGCAGCGAGATCCACTCGAGCTCGGCAACAGCGGCGTCGATGACTTCCTTCGGCAGGCCCGAGAACAGCGGCAGCGACGCGAGCATCGCCCACGGGTTGGCCCGCGGGTCGACCTGCGTGCGCTCGTCAAGCTCGTCCACGGCAGCGCCGACGATAGCATGGGCCGCGGTCGCGGCTAGAATCCGGCCGATGACCGAGCAGAGCCGGGAACGGCTGGAGCGGATCTGGCGGGAGGTCGCGGCGATCCCGCCCGGGCGCGTTGCGACCTACGGCGGCATCGCGCGGCGCGCCGGGCTGGGCCGGCGCGCGCGGCTGGTCGGCCACGCGCTGAAGGTGGCCCCGGACGGGCTGGACCTGCCCTGGCACCGGGTCGTCAACGCGCGCGGCGCCGTCAGCTTTCCCGAGGGGTCGCGGCAGCATCGCGAGCAGTGCCGGCGGCTGCGGCAGGAGGGCATCGTCGTGCGCGCCGGTCGCGTCGACCTCGCGCGCCACGGCGGCGAACGCGACCTCGACGCCCTGCTGTGGGGCCCGGGCGCCTGAGCCGCGCGGCGCCTGCTACCATCGCCGGGTCAATGTCGCGGAGGACCGGATGCCGAGTCGTCACGTCGTGTTCTCGCACGGGCTCGAGAGCGGCCCGTGGGGCACCAAGATCTCGTCGATGGCCGAGGTCGCGCGGAGCGAGGGCTGGCAGGCCGATTCAGTCGACTACCGCGGCGTCACCGATCCGCGCGTCCGGGTCACGCGGCTGCTGAGCTTCTGCCGCGACATCCGCGGCGACCTCGTCCTGGTCGGCTCCAGCATGGGCGGATGGGTCGCGACCTCCGCGTCCGCGCTGCTGCATGCCCGCGGGCTGTTCCTGCTCGCGCCGGCCTTCTACGTGCCCGGCATGGAGGAGCTGACCGCGAAGCCGGCGCCGTGCCCGAAGACGATCCTGCACGGCTGGCGCGACGACGTCGTGCCGGTCGACAACAGCTTCCGCTTCGCCCGCGAGCACGGCGCGACGCTGCACCTGATCGACGCCGAGCACCGGCTGCAGGACGAGCTGGCGCTGATCAACTACCTGTTCGAGTACTTCCTCGTCTCGCTCGACCTGCCGAAGCGCCGCTGAGGAGGAGCACTGCCATGCAGCGGGCCCTCAGCTTGCTGCTGCCGCTGGCGGCGCTGTACGCGCTCGCCGGCTGCGCCGGCCGCG